>CAZZJX010000215.1:0-3207 GCA_964654845.1 uncultured Dehalococcoidales bacterium | reverse complement strand
GTCCCAGAGCTGCTTGATCACCCACCAGCAGGACTCGATGTAGCTATTGTCTAATGTCACGTAGGGGTGCTCCATGTCGACCCAGAAGCCGATGCGCTCAGTGAGATCATCCCATTCCCTGACATAACGAAACACGCTTTCGCGGCACCTGGCGTTGAAACTGGCAACGCCGTAGGCCTCGATATCGGCCTTCGACGAGAAGCCCAGCTCCCTCTCAATTTCAAGCTCCACCGGCAGCCCGTGGGTATCCCATCCAGCCTTTCTCGGGCAGCAGTATCCCTTCATCGTTTTATAGCGGGGGATGACATCCTTGAACACCCGAGACAGGACATGGTGCACCCCCGGGCTGGCGTTGGCCGTCGGCGGCCCCTCATAGAGGACGAATAGGGGCGCATCTTTTCGCTCCTCAACGCTCCTCTCGAAGATGCGCTTCTCCTTCCAGAAGTCGAGGATGCGCCTGTCCAGCTCTGGAAAGCTTACCTTACTCGATACTGGCTCAAACATATTGTTCATCCATCTCCACTATTCCGCTTTCAATTCCAATTATTATCGTATACAGGAATAAAAAAACTCGTCCACTAGGGACGAGCTTTAAGCCCGCGGTACCACCCCAATTCCCCGCCATCGGGGCACTCATCAGAGGCACGCTTCATGCCTCCGTCTGGATAACGGCTGACGAAGCCGGCCAAGTCTACTGGCCCCGATTTATCGGGGCGTTCGGTTGGCAGCTCGGGAGGGATTTTCAGAGGGAGGGTCGCATCTGCTCTCACCCTACCAGACTCGCTTGGCGCTTTCTCCCCCCTACTCTTCTCCGTCGTCGCCTTTTCCTATAGACACTAGCAAATGACGAAGGTAAAGTCAAGGTTCACTGCTTTTTAATGGTAACCTTTCGGGCCTCACCCTCGCCGACGCTCTCAGTGGTCACTACAGAATGGTCCTGAAGAGCGAGGTGGATTATCCTTCGCTCGTTTGGCGGCATTGGCTCGAGGTCTACCGACTGCCCACTGGCCGCAACCGAGTCCGCTATGCGAATCGCAAGTTGGGTAAGCGCCTCCTGGCGCCGCTCTCGATATCCCTCAACATCGATGATTATAGGCACACGAGCCTGCATCTGGTGGCTCACTATCAGGTAGATCAAGTGTTGCAATGAAAATAGGGTCTGCCCCCCCCTCCCGATAAGGATGCCCAGATCATCGCCGGTGATATCAAGTGCAATGCGTGTTTCCCCTTCCGGTGAGGATGTTTCCTTTTCGTGCACGGCGGCGGAGACCTTCATTAAAGAGAGAAGCTTCTCTAATACGTCCTTGGCTAGAGTAACCGCCTCTTGCACCGTTTCCTCAGATTGACGTCTTGTCACCCTTACGGTGGTTTCCTCACTACTACCAAGACCGAGAAATCGTGCCTTGCCCTTTTTTACAACGACTACCTCCACCTCTTCACGAGCGACGCCGAGCTTTTCTAGGGCGATCTCGACGGCCTCCTCTTCGGTCCTTGCGTTTATCTCTAGACTTTCCATGCTCCAACCTCTTTTCTTGTTTCATCCTTTCGACAGCCAATGTCTCTTCCTGCTCGGCCCCAACTGGTGTTTCCAGTTCTTGTGGTGGCTCTGTGGTAGCTGGCTGCGGTGCCGTGGCGGGTGCTTTAGTAAGTAAACCTGCAAAAGAGAAACCTGCAAGAGTTCCCCAACCGGTAACATAGTACTGCATTATAATACCGATAATGTTTGATACCACCCAGAAAAGTCCCAGCCCGCTGGGAACCATCAAGGTAAACATGGCAAACATCAACGGCATCATCCAAATCATGGTTTTGCCCATCGACTGCTGCCTTGGGTCTGCTGAAGGTAGGGTGGACATCTTCTGCAAAACCCACATTGATGCGCCACAAAGGATTGCAAGGATAAAGAATCGATCGGGAGCACCGAGGTCAAGCCAGAGGAATTGCGCCTGGAGAGGCACCGTCTGCTGTATAATCGGCAGGGAGTAAAGGCTCTGGGAAAGGCTCAGGAGTTCCTCAGGGGATGATGCCAGAGCCCTGGTGATCGACTGGTAAAGGGCGATCCAGATGGGAAACTGAATGAGCAGGGGGAGCATGCAACCCGCCGGATTTACCCCGCTCTCCTTGTAGAGGTTGGCTATCTCTTTACGGAGTTTCTCCTGGTCCTTGGCATACTTCTTCTGGATTTCCTGCATCTTTGGCGCAAGGGCGCTCATCGCCTTTGTGGCGTGCAGTTGCCTCAGGGTAAGAGGGAAGGTGAGCAGGCGCACAACGATAGTGACGATAATAATGGCTACTCCAAAGCTGCCGAAGAATACATTAGACAGCAGGATGAGGAAATTCAGCAGTGGCTGAAGGAGGATGAGGTTCCAAACTTCTATCGGTCCAAATGCCACTAAGATGACGATAACGGCAATAACGGCGGCGATTATGATAAGGGTTTTCCTACTCATCCGGAACATCGTTACAACTCCATTGCTACCTTAATCGACGGTGGAAAAGCTCCAATTTATACGACCGTATTCCATTTCCAGAGCATATATCTTTTGATTACTGGCATGAATATAAACTACGCCATTTCCAGCACAAATAGGGGCACGAATAGGGCCAAGGTAATCCTCTTCAGGAGGGTAGTGCCAAAGTTCCTGCCCCGTAGAGGCATCTAGGGCATAAACCTTGCCGTCTTCAGAACCGAAAACAACTATATCTCCAGCCAGGGCGGGTGCTCCACGAACCGGCCCAACCTGCTCCTCAGGTGGGTAAAGCCATTTACAGTCCCCAGTTTCAGCGTCGAGGGCGTAAACTCGACCATCCAGACAGCCTGCGATGATGAAATCGCCGTAGGCCACAGCCTTAGCCCAAAACCAATTCTCCGCTTCGTCAAAGTGCCACTTCTCTTCGCCATCCAGATTTATGGCGTATAATTTGCGGTCGAAGGAGCCAACATAGATGGTATCGTTGTATATCAACGGGGTGGAAGCAATGGCGGCCCCGGTATCGAAGTGCCAGACCTCAACGCCACTTTCGGCATTTAACGCATAAAGCTTCTGGTCAAAGGAGCCAATGTACACCACGCCGTCATGCACCGCAGGGGAAGCCCAGATATCATCACCAGTCTCAAACCACCATTTGTCTCTGCCCGTCTCGACGTCGATGGCATATAGCCTGCCGTCGGAGGAACCGACATATAACGTGCTCTTCGCAATCATC
>CAZZJX010000214.1:0-3217 GCA_964654845.1 uncultured Dehalococcoidales bacterium | reverse complement strand
CCTTTGGAGACAGGAGACCTCTGGATACTGGCGAGGAGAGGGTAAGGGAGAGAGTGAGCATGATGGTAGAATTCCCCTTCCCTCTAACTCCCTCCCCTAAGGGGAGGGAGGACTTATTCCCGTTCCCCCTGAGCTATGTAGGGTGAGTGCTGCCTCGAAGGGGTAAACCCACAGCCTTTATTTACAGTGGGTTTTGCTACGCTCCACCCATCCTACGAGTCGGGCTTGGCTGCACGGCACAGTGCAAGGTTGCGCTGTCAGGATTTGCTTGCTATCATTTTCCTGGAGATACAATATGGCATTAGAGGCAAGATGCAGAACCACAGCCATGGCTATCATGCCTCATACCAATATTGAGGAAGCGCTTGAGCTTGTCTTCAGTTTGGACATTCCTTTTTGGCCGCAGCTCCCCAGGATAAGCTTTTATGAAGATATGTATGCCCAGGCATCGGAGAATTTCCCCGGAATAGCCGTCGACATTGAAAGCGAAAAGCTCATCTTCGATACAGCCAGGTTTCAGCAAGAGCTTGGTGACTACTCCGAGAAGATGGACCAAACTGAAACCTTCGCCCTAAGCCAGCAATACTCAGCGGTCTATCACAAATTCTTGGACAGGGACCTTCAGGGCTACCATGCCATCAGGGGTCAGGTTACCGGTCCGGTAAGCCTTGGCTTCAACGTCCTTGATGAGGACCGCAAGCCGATTATATACAACGATGAAGTAAGGATTCTCCTGTTCGACTTTATTCAAAAGAAAGTGAACGTCCAGTACCACAAGCTTAGAGAAAAGAACCCAAATGCCTTTGTCTGGCTGGATGAGCCGGGTCTAGGCTTCGTGTTCAGTGGTCTGTCGGGGTACAATGACCTGCAGGCCAAGGAAGATTACCGGAGTTTTATGCAAGGTTTGGAAGGCCCCAAGGGGCTGCATCTTTGCCCCAACGTGAACCTACCTTACTTGCTGGGGCTAGGTGTTGACATCCTATCCTTCGATGCTTATCAGATTGAGTTTATGCCCAAAGAATATGCCAGTGCCGTGGCTGATTTTCTTAAGAGCGGTCGGGTTATCTCATGGGGGCTTGTCCCCACCGAGTCGGCAATGCTTTCCAAGGAGACACCGGAAACGCTGGCGAAGCGACTCATGGAATACTGGGAAGTGGTATCGCGGAATACCGATGTATCGCTGAAGCAGATTGCCGAACAGGCGCTGGTGGCGCCAGCGAGGTGCTGTATTAAAGATATGGAGGCAAAAGGGCAGGCCTGCCAGTCAGCGGGCCTGGAAGAGAAGAACGTGGGCAAAGCTTTCGCCTTCCTGGGAGAGGTCTCTGGAATGCTGAAGGATAGATATGATGTATAATCGCAAGAACCTCTCACGAGGCTGTGAATAGTTCCCGATTTCGTTTATAATCGATAGAGCGTTCCTGCAACGATGGAGGTAAGTATTGGATATAGAAAAGCTGAAAGAGATGGTGATTGGTGAGGTGGATGCTCACCAGTCGGAGCTCATCGAGTTGAGCCTCATGATTCACCAAAACCCTGAGGTAGCTTTCAAAGAAGTAAAGGCTGCAGCTTGGCTGACCGAGTATCTGGAGAGTAAGGGCTTTAATGTAGAAAGAGGGATTTGCCAGTTGGCCACCGCCTTTAAGGCGATCTATGGCTCAAGCAAACCAGCCGTTGCTCTTCTTGCTGAATATGACGCCCTGCCGAAGATAGGGCATGGCTGCGGTCATAACATAATCGGCACTACTGCGGTCGGGGCGGCGGTTGCCGCCCGAAAAGCCGTTGATGCGGCGGGCGGTAGCGTTGTGGTTATCGGCACTCCGGCTGAGGAGTCCTATGGCGGCAAGGTGCTCATGGCGGAAAGAGGTGCCTTTCAAGATATAGATGCTGCCATGCTGGCGCATCCTCACGGGGTGGATATGGCAAGCATGCGATCCCTGGCTTGTATCCGCCTTGAAGTGCAGTTCTTCGGCAAAGCGGCTCATGCTGCTGGTTCTCCTGACAGGGGGGTCAATGCTCTGGAGGCAATGATCCAGGCCTTCAACGGAATAAATTCTCTGAGGCAGCATATCAACGAGCGGGCTCGCATCCATGGCATCATCACTCATGGTGGTGAAGCACCCAACGTCGTGCCAGACTACACTGCCGCAACCTTTCTGGTGCGTTCGGAGTGGGATTTATACCTTGATGAATTGAAGGAGAAGGTGCTAAACTGTTTCAAGGCGGCCTCTCTGGCCACCGGGGCCCGCTTGGAATACGAGTGGTCGTCATATTACGCCCCTCTGAAGTGTAACATGGCTTTGGCAGACCTATTTGGCAAGAACATGGAGACCCTTGGGCGTAGTGTTTTGCCGCCTATGAGAAGGGGCCTAGGCAGTAGCGATATGGGCAATGTTAGCGTTTTGGTCCCCTCTATTCACCCAATGGTAGCTATTACCACCCTCGATGTTGTGGCTCACTCCCCTGAATTTGCCGAAGCTGCTGCCTCAGAAGCGGGAAATCGAGGGCTTCTCGACGGGGCAAAAGCCATAGCGATGACTGTGGTTGACTTGATTGCTCAGCCAGAGACGATGAAAAAGGTGCAAGAGGAGTTTGCTGCCGATAAATAGAGGGGTGATGAGATGATGACGGTGGCGGTATCCTTCGCGCCCTATTTTACAATTAGTGTTTCTCAATGTGGGAGACGTTCTAGGGCGTAGGCAGAGGAGAGTTTACCGATGGATTTATATCTTGGAATAGACGTCGGCTCGGTGACCACTAAGTTTGCCGTGCTCAGCGAGGACGACCAGCCGGTTAGCTCCCTCTACCTTCGCACTCAGGGGAAACCCGTTGTAATGGTGCAACAAGGCCTAAAGGAGATCGTCCAGAGTCTGCCGTCCGATGCCCAGATTAGGGGTGTTGGCACCACAGGGAGTGCTCGTCACCTCGCTGGGGTGATTGTAAGGGCTGATGTGGTCAAGAACGAGATAACCTCTCATGCGGTGGCGGCGCTTCACTTTATCCCCGATGTCCAGACTGTTATCGAGATTGGTGGGCAGGATAGTAAGATTATCGTTATCAGGGATGGCATCGTTACCGACTTTGGAATGAACACGGTTTGCGCTGCGGGAACAGGAAGCTTCCTCGACCAGCAGGCATCGCGTTTGAATATGCGAATCGATGATTTTGGTTGCAAAGCGCTCGAGAGTAGAAAACCGGTACGCATCGCCGGGCGGTGCAC
>CAZZJX010000213.1:1306-3230 GCA_964654845.1 uncultured Dehalococcoidales bacterium | reverse complement strand
GCCTGAATCAATGCCTCCTCATCCACTACGTCGCCCCTGCTTATGTTAATCAGATAGGCAGTAGGCCTCATGCTTCGAAGCTCTTTTTCCCCAATCAATTTGCTGGTTTCAGGCGTGCCCGGTAGAGAGAGCACCACGAAATCGCTATCCGCAAGTAATCGGTGTAGTCGATTCGGAGGCAACATTATGTCAACATTCCTGGCCTGTCCCTCTCGCTTAGCCGATCTACGGGTGGCCATAACTCTCATACCAAAGGCCTTCGCTAAGCGTGCCACCTCCTTCCCGATACTACCCAGCCCTACAATTCCCACCGTTTTTGAGCGTAATATCGACGGGGGAAGCCGCTTCCACTGTTTCTCTTGCTTCTCCTGGAAGTGCAACGGTGCGTTCTTGGCAAACATCAGCATTAGCCCAAGGACGAATTCACCGATTGGGGTGGCATGAATGCCACTCACGTTAGTGAGTATTACCGGGCTCTCTACCATCTCGGAATCCAAAAACCTGTTTACTCCGGCCGCCATCACCTGAACCCATTTCAACTCAGGGGCTCGGCTAATGACGTTTTGGGGGAGTCTCAGCCCAAAGATCACCTCAGTATCAGCTAGCAGGACATCAAGCTTCTCTTTCGAGGTAAAATCTCCCCCGTTTTCAGCACGGAGCAAACCTGAAACATCCGTCAGCTTTACCTTGGGGCTGACCTGAGCAATCTGCTGCAGGCATTCTTCGCCTATCACACTGGTGACGAGCACATTAAGCGATTCCACAGTAACGAATACCACCCTTCATTGTACTTAGAATCCAAGTTTAAGGGCACCTGCCCCAGCAGTCAAGGTATCGATTTGACACTGTTTGTGTGCAACGCTAGTATGTTGCTATTCCCGCAGGCGATTCCAACCCATTTGAATACAGATCAACGGAGGAGATGGGATTTAGCCGTATGTCCAAGGAAGAACTTATAATATACCTGCGATGGTGATAAATTCGAAGGGAGAAGGAGCATTAATATGCCTGAATGGATGAAAATGGGCGATGAAATTGGTCCTCAGAGCATTTTTCATGTTTGCGACCCTGCTGTTGGAATGAAAGGAGTCGTTGTCGTCGATACAACTATATTCGGCAGGGCGTCAGGCGGCACCCGCATGCTTCCAGACATAACAACGGAGGAAATATCATGGCTGGCCAGGGCAATGACACACAAGTTTGCCACCCTCGATGTCCAACAAGGTGGTGCCAAGGCAGGCATATGGGCTGATCCCAGCATACAACGGGAGCAACGAGATGCTATTTTGAGAGCTTTTGGCAAGGCGGTAAGGCCGCTACTTGTAGAGGGAATGGTAAGGCTTGGGGCGGATATGGGCACTGACGCCAAAGATGTAGCTATGATCCGTGAAGGGGCTGGCCTGCCCCCCTCTACCAGCACCGGCCTGCATCAGGAAGCAGGCGAGGACCCCATTGGCGACCAAGCCACAGCCTATGGAGTAACGGTAGCAGCTAAGTCAGCGTGCGAATTTGCCGGCATTGAGCTCAAGGGAGCGACGGTAGCCATTGAGGGCTTTGGTAAGGTGGGTGGTTGCGCGGCACGCCTTATGGATGAAGAAGGCGCAAAGGTAGTGGCAATATCAACCATAAATGGAATGGTATACAATGAGAACGGCCTTGATGTTGGGAAGTTGCTGGATGCACGCAGGAAACATGGGGATATGGCTATACAGGATTATGAAGACGCTCAACACATCGAGAAGGAGGCAATATATTTCCTGCCTGTCGATGTCCTCATCCCCGGAGCACGCTGTCACGTGATTGACAAGAGTAACGTCAGCCGTATTCAGGCTAAGGTTATCTCCAGCCTTGCCAACGTGCCCGTAACCGATGAGGCAGTGGAGATACTTTTTCAGCGAGGGATACACTTTGTCCCCGACTTTAT
>CAZZJX010000213.1:0-1206 GCA_964654845.1 uncultured Dehalococcoidales bacterium | reverse complement strand
GGCGACGTGCAACCCAGTAAGGCTTCCGATATACCCATTTTGCATAGAGGCGCTGCCTGGCACTATTTTCAGCACTCCTGAATACATAGCTAGAGAGGTACTACACATCATCCGCGATTAAGAACCTGCTTTATTTTGATTTATCGCAA
This sequence comes from uncultured Dehalococcoidales bacterium, assembly GCA_964654845.1. GTDB lineage: Bacteria > Chloroflexota > Dehalococcoidia > E44-bin15 > E44-bin15 > DAOUVR01. Next base: position 1,057 of record CAZZJX010000213.1, on the reverse strand, counting down.
CACCTTGCCAGCGAACTCGCATACCAAAAAGCGGATAGCAATTGAGGAGGTGAATTACGATGCCCGATATCGATATGGATGCTCCGGGCACAACCCTACTCCTGATGGGTAACGAGGCTATCGCCCGTGGGGCGCTGGAGGCAGGGATAGGGTTTGCTGCCTCCTACCCCGGGACACCCTCATCAGAGATTCTTCCCGCCATAGCCGAAGTAGCTAAAAGGAGAGGCATCTACGCAGAATGGTCGGTAAATGAGATGGTAGCCATGGAATCGGCTACCAGCGCTTCCCTGTCTGGCATCCGCGCCATAGCCTCCATGAAGCAGAACGGGGTAAATGTTATCTTAGACTTCCTGGCCAATCTCGTAATGAGCGGTGTCGGCAGTGGGCTAGTCCTGGTAAGTTGTGATGACCCTGGTCAGAGGAACAGTTCTAACGACCAGGACATGCGACCTGTAGCCAAATGGCTGGATATACCGCTGCTGGAGCCAGGCGACTTCCAGGAAGCCAAGGATATGACAAAATGGCTCTTTGACCTCTCCGAGGAGCTGGATACCGTATGCATGCTACGCTGCGTTAGCAAAATCTCCCATACCAGGGGCAATGTGAAGCTGGGTGAGCTACCTGAAGCAGAACCTAAGGCACATTTCTTTTCCGACAACCCACAAAGGGCAAGAGGCGCAAGGCGGCATGACCTGTTGCATCAAAAGCTGGAAAAGGCACGGGAACGGTTTGAGTCATCAGTATTCAACTGCTACGTGGGCCCAGATAAGGCAGAGTTGCTGATTATAACCTGCGGTAGCTGCTGGCTTCACTCTCAGGAGGCAGTGAGGATATTAAACCTTGAAGACAAGGTGGGCATCCTTAAGCTGGGTACATCCTGGCCCCTACCGGAGAAATTCGTGGAGAGGCATCTAAGCAAATCGCAGAAAATCCTGTTTGTTGAAGAGATCGACCCCTTCGTGGAGCGGAGCGTGATGGAACTGGTGGCAAACCTGCCATCCACCGATCCTCATCCCACCTTTTACGGCAAGCGCTCCAGGCATGTAAATGCCTACGG
>CAZZJX010000212.1:0-3234 GCA_964654845.1 uncultured Dehalococcoidales bacterium | reverse complement strand
TCGGTATTCTCGATGAGCCTCTTGAATGTCTCCTTATCTTCAGTTGAGTTCAGGTCTAAGGTGACACCTGATTTGTTGGTGTTATTGTAGAGGAAAAGCCCGCTGCGTTCGGGATGGTGGATGTCGCCGGGGAAAGGGCCTCTTTTTCGTGCTATATCACCTTCAGGTGGCTCTATCTTTATGACCTCTGCGCCGAGGTCGGCCATGAGCTTGGCGCAGTAGGGGCCGCTTACGAACTGGGCGTATTCTAGTATTCTCGTTCCAGACAGGGCTTTATCGGGCATACTCCCTCCTAATTGTCTGTATAGCAGAAGATTGTATCAGGGGCAGCGGGGTGGGTCAAACGTGGTATTTGTGGTCTGACGGGGGGTGAGGCCTGAGTTAGCAGCTAGTTGGGTCGATGATGTTGGGATCGTAGTTCGACGAGCTCACCACGAACGGGATGAGCGTTAATAAATGATGCCCTCCCCTACCAGGGTGGCGAATTCTTCGACAGGCATGCCGAGGAGTTCACAAAAGACGTACTCGTTGTCTTCACCCAGCAAGGGGGAGTACCTGGTAATCTCGGCCGGAGTGGCGGACAACTTCCACGGTGGCGCCAGGAAGGTCTGCCTGCCAGCTTCGGGGTGCTCCACTTCTACGAAGATGTCCCGCTCTATCAAATGAGGGTCATGGGCCAGTTCCTCTCGGCTCATGCTAGGGAAAGCAGCCACTCCTGCTCTCTGAAGTATCTCTGATACCTCATAGTGGGTATGGTTGATGGTCCATTCAGTGATCAGAGTATCAAGCTCGCTCTGGTTTTGCCATCTGCTCTGGGCGTCGGCGAATCTGGGGTCGCCGCTCCACTCAAGCTTGCCTGCAGCGTGGCAGAAGGCTTGCCATTCCTCCTCGGTGGCGATAGCGATGCTGACCCATTTATCGTCGCCCTGGCAGCGGTAGCAGTTGTGAGGGGCCATAAAGTTATCAAGATTGCCTACACGGGTGGGGCTCCTATGGTTCATGAAGTAGTCCATATACGTGTCGCCCAGAACACAGGTCATGGCCTCCCATTCAGACAGGTCTATGAATTGCCCCTCACCTGTACTCTGGCGGTGCATAAGGGCGGCCGTTAGACAAAAGGCAAGAGCAGTGCCAGCGGAAAGGTCGAGACGCCCCTTACTATCTGACCTACCTGGCTCGCCATCGGGATAACCTGTCAGGTCATACAGCCCGCTCAGCGCGGCAAAAATGGGGTCGTAGGCACGGTAGTCCCGATCAGGGCCGTAGGCCCCCCATCCCGACATGGAGATGGCAATGATGTCCGGCTTGATTTTCTTCAAATCAGGGTAAGCCAGGCCAAACCGCTCCATCATGCCCCCAGAGTAGTTATCAGATACGATATCGCTTATGGCAACGAGTCTCTTTACCAACTCGATGCCTTTGGGCTGCGTGAGGTCAATGGTAATATCCCTCTTATTGAAGTTGAGGCTATTAAAGGTAATGCTCTGGTTCACGTCTTGAGGACGTGCCCATGGCCAGGGAGTGTTCCTTCGCGTGAGGCAGATATGAGATTGGCTCTCTATCCTGATGACCTCGGCTCCTAGATAGGCCAGTAGCTCAGTACCTGACGGACCAGCCCATACCCAGCAAAGGTCGGTAAGCCTCACTCCTTCCAGAGGCCTTCTTTTGGGCAAGCCATTGCCAGCCTGTAAACGCGCCCTTTCACCCTTGACCTGCGGCGATAACTGTGGGATATCGATTGGCTTATCAACTCGGATATACTCGTTATGCTGACCTAGTAGAGGTGCAGGGCGTTCAAATGCTATTGGCGTCCTGGAGAACTTGGCCAAACCTGAAGGATAGCTGAGCTTGCCAACCTCAGGGTGATCTATAGCCACAAAGAAATCCCTGGCTTTCATGTGGTCCTCATTGGGCACCTCTCCTACCTTGTAGAGTGGGGCGGCGGGGCAGCGGCGCTTCTGCAAACTGTGGAAGATCTCGGCCCGGGTGTGCGCGTTAAGCCACGGGCTTATCCGTGGCTCGATCTCATCAATAGTCAGCTCGCGTCGCCTCTCTGCAGAGGCGAACTTCTCCTCCTTGGCCCACTCTGGACTGCCAATGGCCTCGACGAAAGCCTGCCACGCCTGCTCCTCGACAACGAAGAGAAACACGTACCCATCCTTGCAGCGCTGTACTCCGGTCCACCCGCTGACCAGGCTTTCGTCCGCCCTGCTCTCGCGATGGCCGGTGGCAAAGTACATGGCTATCTCGGGCCGTATTATGTGTAGCAACGCCTCTTGCTTGGAGACGTCTATATGTTGTCCCATACCGGTAGACCTGGATAGATACAGGGCGGCCAGGGTAGCCACCGTAGCGCATATACCACAGTCATATTCCGCAATGAGACCGCCTTCACGGAGAGGCTCCCGCTCCAGGATGCTCGGATCGCCTGGAACCTGAGGATTGGTGTAGCCTAGCCCGCTTCCGTGGGAGACATTGAGATAATAGGCCTTATAATTCTTATAGGGGCCGGTCTGCCCATAAGGGGTTATCGACGTCATAACAAGCCGAGGGTTGATTTTCTTTAATTCGCCGAAATCAAGACCCAGACTCTTCATCATCCCGGGCGTGCTATCCTCGATGAATACATCTGTATCCCTGATGAGCTTATTGAATATATCCTTGTCTTTGGCAGAGTTCAGGTCAAGGGTGACACCGAGTTTATTGGTATTGTTGTAGAGGAACAGCCCGCTGCGTTCGGGATGGGGGACGTCACCAGGGAAAGGGCCCCATTTTCTGGCAATATCGCCTTGGGGTGGCTCTACCTTTATGACCTCAGCGCCGAGGTCTGCCATAAGCTTGGCGCAGTAGGGACCGCTTACGAACTGGGCGTACTCTAATACTCTTGTTCCAGATAGTGCTTTGTCGGGCATACTGCCTCCTCATTGTCTATACAGCATGAAATTGTATCAGGGGTACTGGGGTAGGTCAAACAGCGTGATTTCAAGAGCTAAGGCCCTAGGGATGCTAAATGTTCTAACGGCGTCAGTTAGACTTCCACGCAACATGGTGTAGAGCAGGTTGATTCGTCATAGAAGGGGCGGCGATATCCTCCGCTGTAGGGGGTGGGTATCACCGCCTCAAAAAATCCATTTAATCGCATAATGCGCTGTTTTGCTCAGGGTAGCCTACTATGCACCCACTCTTCTCAGGTACCAGCGCACCCCGAAGAACGCCAGGACGATGATTATGAGC
>CAZZJX010000211.1:0-3234 GCA_964654845.1 uncultured Dehalococcoidales bacterium | reverse complement strand
GTCCATATCCTGTATAGTCCCCCGCTTGGCTATTTCCTCCATAAGCTCAGCAGAATAGAATCCTTCCCGCTTTGCCTCCTCTTCAAAGTAGGGATTCACCTCGATGAAGCGAGCACCGTCCAAAATATTACGGATGTAGCTCAAAGCGAAGAGTGGCTCGATCCCACTGGAGCAACCGGCGATGATGCTCAGGGTGCCTGTGGGGGCGATAGTTGTCGTGGTTGCATTTCTCATCCTGGCGCCGTTGGGGACATCGTATATGCTGCCCTCAAAAACGGGGAATACACCCCTTTCTTCAGCCAGCGCTGCTGATGTCTCATTGGCCTTTTCGTTTATAAATCGCATGACATCCTCTGCAGTCTGGAGTGCCTCCTCCGAATCATAGGATATGCCTAACTTAATCAACAAATCAGCAAAGCCCATGACTCCGAGTCCGATCTTTCTAGTCTTCTTGGTCATCTCCTCTATCTCAGGCAAGGGGAATCTATTTTTGTCGATCACGTTATCCAGGAATATGACTGCGAGCCGCACTGTTTTTTCGAGCTTTTGGTAGTCAATCAGGGGGGCACTGTTCTTATCAGAGAACATCCTAGCAAGATTAATGGATCCCAGATTGCATGATTCGTAGGGGAGAAGGGGTTGCTCCCCGCAAGGGTTGGTGCTCTCAATAATCCCGAGTTTTGGGGTGGGGTTATCTTGGTTTATGCGGTCTAGAAAAACGAGGCCTGGATCGCCGGTGCGCCATGCCTGTTCCACAATCTTGTCGAAGACCTCCTTGGCATTGAGTCTGCCGACTCCCTCTTTATTACGAGGGTTTATAAGGTCATATTCGGCGCCCGCCGTGACTGCCATCATAAAATCGTCGTTTGCTGCCACCGAGAGATTGAAGTTGGTGAGGTTGTCACCTTTCTCTTTTGCGGTGATGAATGTCAGAATATCGGGGTGATTGACGTTTAAGATAGCCATATTGGCGCCACGGCGCATTCCACCCTGCTTGATAACGTCGGTGGCGGTATCAAACGCTCTCATGAAAGAGATGGGGCCGCTGGCTACCCCACCTGTGGAGCCAACCATATCACCCTCCGGCCGCAGTCTGGAGAAGGAGAAGCCGGTGCCACCACCACTTTTGTGGATAAGGGCGGTGTGCTTTATCGTCTCGAAGATAGATTCCATAGAGTCATCGATGGGGAGGACGAAGCAAGCGGAGAGCTGCTGAAGCTCCCGGCCGGCGTTCATCAGGGTGGGCGAGTTGGGCAGGAATTCGAGGTTCGCCATTACCTGGTAGAATTCTGCCGTCCGAGTTTCTATGTCCGCTTCAGGATTATAGATGAGTTCGGCGGAGGCGATGTTTTGGGCCACACGGCGAAACATCTCCTCAGGCTTTTCTTTCACCTGACCCTTATTGTCCTTCGTGAGATATCTCTTCTCCAGAACGGTTAATGCGGTTGAGCTGAATTTGACCGGTTCGCTTTTTATAACGAGTGGTTCCTTTGATGCTTCTTCCCGCCGTTGTTTTCTTTTAGTTGTCAGGGTGGGCTGTGCTGCAATCTCCATTTGGCTCCCTTCATCTATGATCTGCTTTAATATCTCTTGAATGGCATGAGGTGTCACACGTGACTCAGGTATAGCGCTCTCCATGCCGGGAAGTGGAAGGTAGGCTTGTTCCAGGCGCTGAATCGCCTCGCTTGTGAGCAGCTCCATCCGCTCTCGGTCAGATATGCCGATAGACTCGCAGTAGTGGAAAACCTGGCGTGCGATTCTACTGCGCAGGAGGTATTCCGATCTGGAACTTTCAGTCACTTTTATCTCTCCCATGGTTGCTTGTTGCTCTCCTACCAACTCTGCCAGTGACACTGTCGATTTCTTCGTTTGAAAAGAGGGAGAGCTGGGTTGTATCATTATGACTGGAGCCGATCCTGACATAGGCCTCCGCTTCTTGCTTTACCTCCTCGATATCGGCGAAGTCCCGGTATACGCTGGCGAAGCGGATGTAGGCGATACCATCAAGCTGGCGCAATCGCTCCATCACCATGTCCCCAATAGCAGGGCTGTTCACTTCCCCTCTACCTAGCTTATGAAGCTGAGCCTCGATGTCATCCACCATCTGCTCAACGGTTTCCTGGGATACAGGGCGCTTGGTGCAGGCCTTTCTGATCCCGGAGATCAGCTTCTCGCGGCTGAACTCCTCTCGCCGTCCATCCTTCTTGATTACCAGCATCGCTGTCCTCTGAGGTCGCTCATAGGTGGTAAAGCGGGAGCCACACTCGAGGCACTCGCGGCGACGGCGGACGGCCTCATTTACATCGCGTGAGTCGATAACCCTGGAATCATCATGACCACAATGTGGACATCTCATAACCCAAACCCCTATATATAGCGCAAGGCTGTAATAGTACCACAATATATAGTAATTGTCAATAGTTTTACTACAGCATTGTGGATGTTCTACGATTTTGTCATCGTCTGCCTGTCCTGAGAAAATTTCACCTGTTAAATGTAGCAGGTGCTGATATTGAGCGGCAAAGAGAAGAAGAAGTTGGCATGCAAGAAAGCACAAGAGGGCCGCAGGCTGATATCTATCAGCCTACGACCCTACGATTGTCCCGGTCGCCCGGGATGTTAGACACCTAAGCGCGAACGCAGGCTTTGCCTGGGTGCAGCGGCTTCCGTTGGTTGCCTTCTCGCTGTGGGACGCTGGCGTAGGAATGTGGGAGTGTCCAACTCGTGCTCGCTATCCGCTCCTTCGAGGAGATGGCGTAGTTCCTCATCCTTGCGTATCCTGGGGCCATCGCCCTGCACTGAGGTGAAGCCAGTGCAGATAAGAGTGATTCTTACATCAGCATCCAGCTGGGGGTCAAAGACGACGCCGAAGATGATATTAGCATTGGGGTCAACTGCATCTCGGATGACCTGGGCGGCTTCATTGACCTCGAAGAGAGTGAGATTGTCTCCGCCAGCGACATTGAATAGTACACCGGTTGACCCTTCTACAGAGAAGACATCGAGCAGAGGGCTGTCGAGTGCAGCTTTAGCGGCATTGATAGCACGATTCTGCCCGCTGCCTGACCCAATGGACATCCAGGCAGGGCCAGCATCTTTCATCACCGCCTTGACATCGGCGAAGTCCAGGTTGATCATCCCAGGCACTGTGATAACCTCGGCGATGGCCTGAACACCATGCCTCAAGGCATCATCCGCCATCCTGAAGGCATTGCCTACCGCAGTCTTGTTATC
>CAZZJX010000210.1:0-3236 GCA_964654845.1 uncultured Dehalococcoidales bacterium | reverse complement strand
ATCTCTACTAACTCCTTCTAGACTTGTTTGCACGGCATTTCACACAATAAGCTTGCAGTAGTAATCCCCTCTTCCAGATGGGCCATGAACGATAAACCATTTGTGTCCCCAATGTCAATTGTCTCACTACTTCTTACACACCATTTGAAGGTGACAAACCTGCATTCTGTCTCATTAGCGTAAGAATCTTACGCAGTTCACCCAAATGGACGGGGAGATCGTGGCATCATCATTATTAAAGCGTCATCCAAATAAAAAACGCTAGCGGTAAAAGGCTAGCGTTTTTACTACTAAATGGTGGAGACGGGGGAGAGTTGAACTCCCCGTCCAGAAGAGGGCCACCCGGAATATACTACAGGCTTAGCCGGCTCTTTTATCTTGCCTAACCGTGCTCTGCCGACCGAGCTCGGCTGGGCCAGTCGATTCTATCTTAGGCAACCCTTATCGACGTCTGGATTGCCGCACCTCGACTTCTCGTCGCCCATCCCCGTTCATCGAGGGAAACGGGGCGGACGTGTCAGCGCTTAGCTAGCGTAGACGTATTCGTCAGTTACTTTTTTGCCACCTGTTTTACGAGGTAGCGGCAACCTCGGCCTGCAATCCTGAGCCTCTCCTCTCCTGTCGAAACCACTCGTCCCCATATCAGTTACTTGACATAACTAGAGAAGTGGAAATTATAAAGGGGATGCCAGGTCTAACATTAACTACCTGTACTTCAGCCCCTTGGCGAGCTTCATGGTGCGCTCCATCTCTCGCTCACTCTCGCGGCGTGCCATGGACTGGCGCTTATCATAAAGCTTTTTCCCCCTGGCCAGGCCCAGTTCCACCTTGGCATTCCCATTTTTAAAGTACAGCTTTAAGGGCACAATGGTGAAGCCCTTTTGCATCACTTTAGCCGAGAGGTCATTGATCTGGCGGCGATGGAGCAGAAGCTTCCTCGGCCGCATTGGTTCGTGGTTATATCGATTGCCTCCTTCATACCGGGCAATGTGTGTATTGAAGAGCCACAACTCGCTCTGTTCGGGGCGGGCGTAACCATCACGAATGTTTACCCGCCCGGCACGAATCGACTTTACCTCGGTGCCGGTGAGTGCAATCCCTGCCTCAACGCTTTCCAGGATGCGATAGTCGTGGTATGCTTTTCGGTTGAGGCTTACCGTCTTTACCTTCACATCATATTCTATCATTTTCTTTTAATCGTTTCAATTATATATACTTATCCGATACAGTAGGTACACGCGGTCTCTCTCCCTTGCTCCTATTGTTGACGTGAGCTGGAGCCTTGCTTTTAACGATCGGGAAGACAAATAGCCTTATCTTCCCCGCCCACTTACACTGAAACGTATCTCTGGGGGATACCCAAAGACTCTCGCTAGAGGGGAGATACTTCTGGACTTCCGCTGCGAGCAGATGGTCAGTAAGGGCGTTCAATTGAACGCCCCTACCGGAACGGGTAACTTCCCTAGGGACAACCTGCACAATGAGGGGTGAAACAGCTTGTTGGAATTGCAGCAAGGTGTCGATGGTCTATGAGGGTGACGTCAGCCAGGAGGGGCAGATATTTGTATGACCAACTATTTAACGGAATCGTCCGAGACAGTCCACATGTCGCAGGGCGACGCTCGGGTCAGCATCAAGCAAGGCCTGGAAGTACGCAGTGACCTCGGCTTCGACCAGCATGTGGTCATCCTGGAGTGGTCCACAGTAGCCTCTGTTTATGCCACCGGCTCCGGGTTGAGGTGCAGGTTCTCTCACGTTCCTCAAGATGAAGTAGTACCTCCCAAGATGATAACGCTCACACTCCACTCTGAGTCCTTCCGCCTTCATCAGCGCTGTCAGTTGCGGCCCTATTTCCTCGGCGGTTTCTCTGGGTTCAACATACACGCTGAAAAGTTCACCATCTACTTCATAGGCAACTGGCCCTGCCCAGGATGCTACTCCGCCGAGGCTGAGCTCCCAATCGCCAGTGCGGGAAACTGCGCACCCCGTCAACAGTAGAACGGTGAGCAAGCACGCAAGCGCTAGAGTGATTATACACTCTCTCATGTGCTTTGCTCTTTTACCTACGTTCGTGATGAACAACATCGCCTAGCCTAGCTAGCCGTTTGCGAACTTCAATTTATAGCTGCGACTTAATATATTCGATAGCGAACTCCAGTTGTGGGTCACGGTCATTTAGTATGTCTGCTTCGGTAATCTCCACCTCAAAGTCCGGGGTTAGCCCGATTCCCTCTATTAAGCTGCCATCCGGAGTTAGCCAGCGAGCGGTGGTCACATAGAGGGCAGAGCCATCGCTGAGCTCTCGAACAATATTAATGCTCCCCTTACCGTAGGTCACGTTGCCAACAAGATTGGCGCGCCCGCGATCCTGAATGGCTCCAGCGAGCACCTCGCTGCCGCTGGCGCTCCATTCGTTGACCAGCAAGACAAGGGGCAAATCTTTGGCCAGACCTCCAGGGGTCGCCGGCAATTCATCAAGCCGCCCTTCGCTATCCTGTTGATAAACTACGGTGCCGCCATCGAGAAACTCGCTGGCCACATCTACCGCAACATGAAGATAGCCACCGGGGTTGTTTCTCAGGTCGAGGATGATACCCTCCGCTCCATTGTCGATTGCGTCGTTGAGGACGGCGACAAGCTCTTCGTGGGTGCGTTCTGAAAAATGGGTGATCTGGATGTGGGCAATCCCCTCGGGAAGCATCTCCAGATAAATGCTGTCGAGCTTGACCTCTTCTCGGATTATCTCTATCTCCACCGGTGTGGTCTCACCCTGGTGAAGAATAAGGAGGGTTACCTCTGTGCCTTGCGGCCCTCGGATTTTCAGTACCGCCTCTGTCAGGTTCATCCCCGATGTAGGCTCGCCATCAATCTCCAGGATCTTATCACCAGCCCTGACGCCTTGCTCTTCGGCGGGGCCGCCAGCGATAGGAGATACCACGGTTAGCTCGCCATCTTTCATAGTAATCACTGCACCGACGCCCTCGAAAGATCCCTCATAAGCGCTCCACTCCATTTCATAGGTCTCCGCATTGAGATAGGAGGTATGAGGATCATCCAGGGCTTTAAGTAACCCCCTAATAGCACCCTCACTAAGCTCCTCAGCGTCGAGAGCATCTTTGTTGACATAATATCGCTCAAGGGACTGCCACACCTCCCCTAGAGCATTGAACTCTTCGGGGAGCCCGGTTACAGGGTGAGACAGTGATCGAGATAGTTGGAAGCCAACTCCAAAAGAG
>CAZZJX010000209.1:0-3281 GCA_964654845.1 uncultured Dehalococcoidales bacterium | reverse complement strand
AAAAGTATTTCCACGGGTGTTTATTGTGGACGTATTATGTGCCTGAAGTCAATAGGCAGTAGGTACTGGTGCCCGGTGTAGCTTCTTTTGTCATTGTCACGACGCAATTCTAACTATGGTATCCCCCTCCACATACCCATTTCGATGTCAGAATAACGACGATTCTCCAGGTATGGCCTGAAGCTATCGGACAGAAACGATAATACTATAGCGATAAAAACAGCAACGGTGATAACCACGCCGATAATTGACTGGACGTGAAACGAAGAATCTAGCCTAGCATGGGAATGTTCCTATCGTGAGTCTATTAGGCATTCTAAGAAGAATGCTCCGACTGGATCCAACCTAACTGGTGGGGTGTTATCTTGGGTGACGAAACAAGCATCTGCCAATCAAGTTTACCTTGACTTCAAGAGATATCTGTGGTAGCATCTAGTAAATGACGGAAGCCGGCCTTGGCCGGCAATAGGAAACCAGAAAGGAGGGACGTGAATGTTTAGAGAATATGTACGATCCAGTGTTGTAGCGCCCCCCTGGTGGTTTCCGGCTAAATAGTCATTCTCGACTGATTGTCGTGTTTGGCCGTTCCCCCGGGAACGGTTTCTTTATTTCTCTTGCTCCTGAATACGGAGCAGGAATACCAACTCAGAGACTGGCCGCGGGCGCTGTACATCCGCGGTCTTTTCTTTTCAGGGGTGCTAACCGAACACTGGAATCAGAATCATCTTAATGGAAGGAGCAGTGAAAGATGACAACAGACAATACTTCACCGATTCTGGAGGAACTAGGATGGGATTTCTTTTTCTCAGAGCACTTCAGGTCGCTACAAGCGCTTGGCACTGTGCCCGCGAGAGTTGTCTCTGAGCGAAGGAACTCTTATCAGGTGTACAGCCAATATGGTGAGCTATCCGCCGAGATATCCGGTAAGATGCGATACCAAGCCACAGCCGGCGATCAGTATCCGGCTATCGGTGACTGGGTGGTTGTTAAGCCGCAAACGGACGAACCGAAGGGCGTGATTTATAGCATACTGCCGAGAAAAAGCAGGTTCTCGCGCAAGGAAGCAGGCACCGTGGCAGACGAGCAGATCATCGCTGCCAATGTGGACGTTATCTTCATAGTCAGCGGATTGGACGGTGGCAGGAATCTCAACGTGGGAAGAATTGAGCGCTATCTTGGTCTCACGTGGAGCAGCGGCGCTGTACCGGTAATCATTCTTAACAAGGTTGATCTTTGCCCGGATGTTAATGCCTGCGTAAAGGATGTTGAGTCGGTTGCTCTCGGTGTTCCAATTTATCCTGTCAGCGCGACAGAGCGAAAAGGGCTGGATGCTCTAAGAAAACATCTTGCCAGAGGAGAAACTGCAGCCTTCCTCGGTTCTTCCGGAGTGGGGAAGTCGGCTCTGATCAATGCCTTACTGGGTCTCGAAAGACAGGAAGTTGGTAGGATTAGACAGAGTGATCGTAAAGGAAGGCATACCACATCACGACGTGACCTTATTCTCCTTCCCGATGGCGGAGCTGTCATTGACACACCGGGTATGAGGGAGATTCAGATGTGGGCTGGTGAAGACCACCCGCAACAAGCCTTCAAGGATATTGAAACACTCGCCGAGGAATGTCACTTCAAGGATTGTCAACATCGCACCGAACCAGGATGTGCCGTTAAGGCGGCAATTCGGGGAGGCGATTTAGATGCTAGCCGCTTACAGGATTTCCGGAAGCTGCAGAAGGAACTGGATCACTTGGCGAGACGTCAAGATCATAAAGCCCGCCTCGAAGAAAAGGCAAAATGGAAGAGGATCTCTCAATGGTCAAGAAAGGACCGGACGTACGATAAGTGACATCATAGACTGGACTAAGCGTAACTCGAATTGTCAACAACGATGGGGATAGTACTGCCGACTCTTGATTCCAAGCCGAATGTGCCAAGAGGTCACGTTGTGCATAAATATAGGACCTCTGTGTTGGGTGCTGAAATTTTGTCCTGGTCAGGAAGTCCCATCGTGTCCCGGTCCGCCCCAAAGATTCTAACGCCAGAATAGCGCCAATCTGGGAGTTCTAGCTTGAAGCTGAAGGGCTACTAACAACCGGCTTGGTTACGACACAGTCGTAACTATGGTATCCCCTTCCACATACCCATTCCGACGCCAAATTGACGCCGATTTTCCAGTTGTGATTAGAAACTCGTCCATCGCTCAATCCAAAGGGCGTACCCCTACTTGATGTTTAGATGCCGGTCTCTGAACTATTTTGGGTTTGGGGATAGAGCGGAAGTGTTCTATATTGGCCTGTCATACTATAATATTGTGGGACGTTCTTTCAAAAGGAGGTCGATATGGGATTTGTAAAAACAAGGGATGAACTAAAGGCAACCCCATGGGTAAAGGCCGGGCTATATGAATTCTATGATGCTGAAATGCTAGTTGTGATGTGGGAGACGAAGCCAGAGATAATCAAGCGGCTTCTGCCACCGCCACTCAAACCCACAGACAGACCATTAGCCACAGCTTTTGTTGCTCATTACCCCAAAACCAATTTTGGCCCATTCTATTATGAGAGCGCACTTTTCATACGTGCACAGTTTGATGGTATTGCAGGAAACTATTGCTTAGGCATGCCCGTTACTCGAGATACAGCCATGGCTGGTGGTCGTGAGCAGTTCGGCTACCCGAAGAAGATGGCCAATATCGAGTTTAGACGTAGTGTGCATTCTGTCAAAGGACAAGTGGACCGTCACGGTATCCGATTCTTTGAAGTGCGGGCAAAACTGACTGGCAAGGCAAATACAGAAGAATTCCAGAGTATAGTTCTCAGTGAAGCGAGTGAGGAGGGAGCGGTAGCATATAACTTTAAACACTTTTTGGCGCCAGACGAGACTCCCTTTGACTATAAGCCTCGCCTGGTCAGAGGAAGAACTATACTTCGTCCGACCGTTCTTGAATGGGCTGAGGCTGAAGTGTTCTTATCGCATTCCGAGCATGATCCATGGGCGGAAGTGGAGATTGTTCAGGTGCTTGGAGGCGTTTATACGGTGGGTAACAACACCATGCTAAGAGGTGAGGTTGTAGCCGAAGTGGACCCTATTGCCTTTGAACCGTATGCCGGGGTGAAATGGGATTTTTGGCCTCTGTGATGTCCCACAGCAACCACGGCACCGTCGGATTTAAGCCCCACTGTGCGACCACCATCCAAATCCTTGCGACGACCTGGGTGATGCACTGAACGAAGTTGGTGGTTATAGAGTAGTTGGCACCGGTGGTCTTTGTTCCGACACAATTA
>CAZZJX010000208.1:0-3284 GCA_964654845.1 uncultured Dehalococcoidales bacterium | reverse complement strand
GAACTGGAGTTTCTCATCCTGCTGGGTTAATGCTGCCATCCTGATTCTCTCCATCACCGAATAACAATACTCAATGCCATACCCTATGCCACTGACGGTGGGGTCCATTATAAGCCGTTCATCAGAAACACCAAGGTTACCCAATAGGATATTGAGTTGCTTGGCCAGATTTATATCTATCGGCGTTGACGCCCCCACGGTGTGTTGATAGCCAATAGCTGGAGCACCAATCTTCTTATGGTCTCCTTCCTCAACCGGTCCGATAATCAAGTGCTTTCCCTGGCACTGCTCAGTTACCAGTCTGAACACGTCGGTATCTTTATCATGATTAGCCGTACCCCAGACGATCAATGGGACGTCAATAGAATCGGCTACCTTCTTGACAACAGCGGCGGCTTCATCAGTAGGTCGGTCAAGTCCATTGGGGTCGGTGCTAATCAACTGAAGAGCTATCATCTCAGCCCCGTAATCATCTATGCACTTCTTTGCCCAAGCAACAGGATCGTCGGTCACGCCTGCAAACGGCTCCAAAGCAGCCTCGGGCCATCCCCCGGGCTGCATATCCCAAACCTCCATAGCTATTCTGGGCAAGCGAGGCATTTCCCCTTCAAACAGATAGAAGGGATATACTCCCTCTCCACCTACAGTAATAGCTTTGTCTCCGGTGCCTAGAACTACTTCTCTTACTTTCCCGGTATATGATGTCTTAGGAATCTCAAACGCCATTACCTACCCTCCTTACTTATGCTGGGGTCTTCCGCTTTTCACTGCCGAACCAATCTGTGCTGAACCAGTATCTCTCACCGGTCTCCAGATACTTGAGTTTGTCCGCCCTACTACCTAGCTTCTGCCTCCACCTGCCTAGCTCCTCACCCTCAGGCGCACCGTCCTCATAGGTCTCACCTAGTAACTCAACCTCTTTCCCATACGCAACTGATCCCTTTTTCTGAACTTTATACTCCATTTTTCCCTCCTAGCTAAGCTAATCCTGCAGCAACCTTCGCTGCTTTCACAGTGTTCATCATAAGCATAGTTATGGTCATCGGTCCTACTCCACCAGGAACTGGCGTAATCGCCTTGGCCTTCTCCTTGACCGCGTCGAAGTCGACATCGCCAGACAGGATACGCTTGCCCTCCGGCGTCTCACCTATCTGGTTGACGCCGACATCGATTACCACCACTCCGTCTTTGACGATGTCGGCAGTGATGGCTTTGGGTCTGCCGGCCGCCACAATGAGTATGTCAGCCCTCTTGGTGTGGAAGGCCATGTCCCGGGTTCCGGTGTGACATACAGTAACAGTAGCGTTAGCCCCTTCCTTTTTTTGTAAAAGCATATTGGCTATCGGCTTGCCCACGATATTGCTCCTACCGACGACCACCACCTCTGCGCCGTCAATCTTGGTTCCCGATCGGATAAGGAGCTGCTGTATGCCATGAGGTGTGCACGGATAGTACTCGGCCTCTCCGATCATCAACTTGCCCACGTTCACCGGGTGGAAACCATCCACATCCTTATTTGGATCTATGGCATACAGAACATCAGTCTCATTAAGATGCTTGGGCAGAGGTAGCTGCACCAAGATGCCGTGAATCTTGGGATTCTTGTTCAGCTTGTCGACTAGGGCGAGCAGGTCTTGTTGAGTGGTATCCGCCGGCAAGTCATATCTCTCCGAATAGATACCCAGAGCCTGGGATGTCTTCTCCTTCTGCCCAACGTAAACCTGCGATCCCGGGTCCTCGCCCACTAGTACGGTTACCAGTCCCGGTACAAGGTTGTGCTTCTCCTTAAGTTCAGCAATTTCCTGTTTTAGCTCCTCGCGAATCTGCTTGGCAATCTCAGTGCCGCTGATTATCTCTGCCGGCATTTTTGACCCCCTTAATAAAATTTTCTGAGCCAGATTCTCTCAGCCCTAATTGAGAAGATTTGCCATCAACCCCTTAATCGCTTTCACTGCTTTAGAATTGTCAGGCATGTCAAGCAGCGGCTTTTGCTTGATATCATACTCACGCACTTCCTCATCCCAAGGTATTATACCTGCGGGCTCGATTTCCAGCCTAGCTAGCTCCTCGGCAATGAGAGGGTCCACTGTCGAAGGGACAAAGCTAATTACTACCAACTGCTTGTGCACTACCAATTTGAGTTGAGAGATGATTTCTTTTATCCGAGCAACAGTCCGAACACCCTTTATAGAATGGTCAGAGATTAACAAGAATGCATCGATATTCTGAGTGGTCCTCCGCGATAGATGCTCCATCCCTGCCTCATTGTCCATAACGGTGTATTTATAGTTCGTAGCCAGGGTATCGGCAAATTTCCTCAAGATAAGGTTGGGGTAACAGTAGCATTCTGGGCCCTCACCCCGACCCATTGTTAAAAGGTCAATCTGCTTGGTTTCAACCAATACCTCATTCAGTTTATACTCCAGATAAGCCTCCTTGGTGAATCCGGGTGGGATACTTATTTTATCCCTTTGAAATTCATCCAGCATCAAGCCAACTGTCTTTCCAACATCGATCCCAAGACTATCCCCCAGATTGGAGTTGGGATCAGCATCTATCGCCAGAATCGGCCCTGTACCATACTTGACCAGGTAGCGAATAATCAAGCCTGCAATAGATGTCTTTCCACTGCCACCCTTTCCGGCTACAGCGATGTTGAAACCCAAACAGTTAACCTCCGCTTCTATTGAGAAACTACTAAAACAGCCCCGTTACCTTTCCGGTTTTCACATCTACATCGACTTTTCTGAATGCAGGATCCGATGAAGTCCCTGGCATCAAGCTAATGGCTCCGGCGCAGGGGCAGAGGAACTTGGACCCAGAATAAATTAAAACATCTCGGATGGGCAAAGTCCACCCTTTGGGAGTACCCTTGATAGATGGATCGTGAGTGAGACTCAGGTGAGTCTTTACCATCATGGTGGCGTAATCATCGTATTTGCTGTCGGACTCAAGCTGCTTGGCCTTGGCCTCAGCGTCAGCGGTCCAAGACACACCATCAGCACCGTAGACCACTTTTGCGATCTTATCGACCCGCTCCCGCAGTTTCATTTCCATGGGGTAGAGGAACTTGAATTCGCTCTCCTGCTCGCAAGCTTCCATCACTACGTCAGCCAGCTCCAGGGCACCATCACCGCCGTCGGCCCAATGGCTGGACACGGCGCAGCGCGCCCCGGCGTCCTCGGCTGCCTTTCGCACCATGGCGATCTCATCCTTGGTGTCGGTATGGAAGGAATTGATGCACACCACCGGATTGATGCCGGAGGTTCTGATGACATTGATGT
>CAZZJX010000207.1:0-3298 GCA_964654845.1 uncultured Dehalococcoidales bacterium | reverse complement strand
GTACGGCTCCGGAGAGTAGAGCAAAAGGATAGTCCTCTTTTACCTCTTCTGCCTGTTCGGCATATTCAACCGGCGAGAAGCGAGCAAACCCGGTCAAGAATTGCCCGCCAGGAATGCGCCTGGCTTCTAAGTGGTTGCCACCCATCTCAGCCTGGTGCAGGCTTTTGGAGTCCAGGTCTACATAGCTAATCCCTTCATATAAGGGAACCAGCCTCTCTATCTCATCCATAACCTGCTGAGGGGAGGAGTATGGCATGGGACACTCCATCTCCTCGGCGAGGCGAAGGACTATCTCCCAGTCCGGTAAGCTTTCACCCAGGGGGTCGATTGCCTTCCGCACCCTGCTCACCCTTCCCTCAAAGTTAGTGAAAGTCCCCTCCTTTTCGGCGAAGCTTGCCGCAGGCAGAACCACATTTGCCAGCCTGGCTGTTTCGCTAAGGAACAAATCCTGCACCACAAGGAAATCAACAGAAGCCAGCGTCTCCGCAACCATACTCGACTGCGGGAAGCTCAAAGCTGGGTTTTCCCCTACAACATATAAGCCCTTGATTCCTCCCCCTTTGGCTAGCTCTATAATCTCGATAGCGGTTAGCCCGTGGTTAACTGGCAGGTTAACCTTCCAATGTTCTTCAAACTTAGCCCTTGCTTGGTCATCCGCCATGCTCTGATAGCCGGGGAGGAAGTCGGGTAGTGCCCCCATATCGCAAGCACCTTGACCATTGTTCTCTCTTTGCAAGGGGTAGATGCCGCCTCCCATACGGCCGATGTTTCCGGTTAGTAGCGCCAGATTTGCTACAGCCTGTACGCCGTCGGTTCCATTCATGTGCTGGGTAATCCCGGTGCCATAGACAATTGCTGCCTGGCTTGCCGCAGCGTACAGTCGAGCGGTGGCGCGAATTTCCTCGCCTGGAACACCGGTGATAGCCTCTACATCCTCGGGGGAGTATTTGTCTAATACCCTGGTCAAAGCCTCAGAACCATCGGTTTTTCTAGTGACAAATTCCTCATCGATTAAGCCTTCATCAATAATCACCTTTGCCAGGCTATTTAGCAGAGCTACATCAGTGCCGATCTTCAGGCGCATCCACAGATGGGCGAATGCTGAGAGCTTGGTCTGTCGAGGGTCTATAAGTATCAGCTTAGCTCCTTTGATTTTAACGGCACGTTTTATGGCATAGCCAACGGCAGGGGCCGATGAGGTGGGATCGGCTCCGATGACAATAATCACCTCTGATTGCTCCAAAGCTCGGAGATGATTTGTAGAGCCAAGGAAGCCGGTGGAGGGGCCAAGACCTATTCGGGTGGCAGAGTTATACAGGCGACTGCCATTATCGATGTTATTGGTCTCCAGGACGCACCTGGCGAATCTCTGCAGGAGGTAGTTCTCTTCATTTGTACACTTGGAAGAGCCGAGAACCGCCAGGCTACTGGGGCCATGTTCACTCTTTATGCGTTTGAATTCGGTGGCTACCAATTGCAGGGCCTGTTCCCAGGGTACCTCCTCAAAATCATCATTTATCTTGACCAAAGGTTTGGTCAGCCTGTCCGTGCTGTGGATGAAGTCGTAGCCATAGCTTCCCCTAACGCAAAGTGCGCCATTATTTACCGCATCATCTTCACCCGGTGTGGCCCGTACTACGTGCTCATCCTTGACTTCCAGGCAGATACTGCAGCCACAACCGCAGAAAGGACAGGTCGTTTCGACGGTTGTTCTGGTCGTCCCTCTGTATGTTTTCTCCTTCTCCATCAGTGCACCTGTGGGACACAGTGCGACACAGGTTCCGCAGAAGGTACACTCAGAATCCTCCAGTGGCAAATCGCTTAGCGTTGCTGGTTTGGCGGAAAATCCTCGGTAGAAATAGTCGATAGCGCCTTCAACGACTAACTCCTGGCAGGCCCGAATACATTTAGCACATAGTATGCATTTACTGGTGTCCCTTTCGATGAACGGATTGACTTCCTCAATGACAGCCATCTGGGGGATCTTCTGAAAATCCAGCAGTCCGATGCCCAAATCTGAGGCAAGCTGGCGCAATTGGCAGCGGTTGCCCTTGTCGCATACCAAGCAGGAATCGGGATGACTGGCAAGCACTAACTTAACTATGTTTTTGCGATGCTCGGTAACTCGAGGGGAATGGGTGTTGATTATCATGCCAGGTGCGATAGGGGTGACGCAGGAAGCCATAACTCTTCCACTTCCTTCGTCTTCCACCAGGCAGATGCGGCAAGAACCACTTGAGGTTAGATGGGGATCATGACAAAGTGTGGGAATATTTATCCCTGATTCTTGTGCTAACTCCAGGATGGTCATTCCTGGATAACCACTTACCTCCCGCCCATTAAGGGTAATAGTTATCGGCTGCAACTTTTACCCTGCCCTCTTGAGGTATTTCTCTACTCTGCTAAGTAGCTCCTGTGGACTAATAGGCTTTGAAACGTAATCCTCAGCTTCAAGCTGGTACCCGCGACTAACAGGAATGGAAGTTTGCCCCTTCATTTCTGCATAGCTGGTTAATATTATGACCGGGATTTTAGAAAGTTGAGGGTCTTTTTTGAACTGTTCGGCAGCGGTAAATCCATCTGTTACTGGCATTATAATATCTAGAAGGACCAAATCGGGTTTTTCTTCCCTCGCTTTTCGCAATCCCTCATCGCCTTCATAGGCTACAATCACCTCATAGGGCTTACTTTCCAAGATGGTCTTCGTTGCCTCCACAAAATCAATATCATCGTCAACAAGCAGGATTTTCGCTTTCTTTTCCATATCTACTCCTCTCCTAAAGTATGCTGAGTTTAAACTTCCGTTTCCTATTGGTGAGCTTCTCTATCCTTTCGGGTAATATATCTGGAGAAATTTGCGTATTAAGGGGAGCCTAACCTCTTATATAAAAACAAGTTGTCGCCACCTAGCAGCCCTGACACACGTATGATTGCAGTCAAATCTATGGCGCCGCAATAACCTCTCGCTGGCTCCCGTTTTTGGTTTTTGGTATAGTAAAGGTAAACTTGCACCCCTTTCCGGTCTCAAGGCAAGGGCTTTCTGCCCAGATCTGCCCACCATGTGCTTCTATAACCCTCTTAGCTATAGACACTCCCAACCCTGTCCCCTTCGCCTTTACATTATTACTAGCACGAAAGAATTCCTGGAAAACCTGGCATAGCTCCTCTTGGGGGATGCCCATACCGGTATCTGAAATCTCGAACTGAATGGCACACTGGCTATTCACTATCTTCAATTTAACTGAACCACCTGGGTCAGTATAGGTGATAGCATTAGACATTAAGTGAGTCAATACAT
>CAZZJX010000206.1:834-3333 GCA_964654845.1 uncultured Dehalococcoidales bacterium | reverse complement strand
GGGCAGTTTCCTTCTAATCAGAGCGTTGTGGATGCTGGACATATTGCCGCCGAATTTGAACAGGTCAGGGGAGTACTAAACGAGATTGATTATCCTGGCAAGAAACCTTTTATCCCGCCTCAAAAGGTATCCGATGAACTTGCTGGAAAAGAGTTCGATGTTGTTATTGTCGGTGGCGGCATAATTGGCGTGGCAATCGCCAGAGAACTCTCACAATTCAACCTGAGCACAGCATTAATTGAACGGCATGATGACCTGGGAATAGCCCAAACAGCACATAACAACGCCGTGATACATCCTGCCATCGTTACCAAATCTAGCACGCTGAAATGGGAGATGAACTACAGGGGAAACCCAATGTATGATGAGGTTGCCAGCCAACTTGATGTTGATTTCAAGCGGGTAGGAACACTTATTGTGGCCGAAAACCCCGATGAAGAGCTACTGTTTCCCCATATAACGAAAATGGCCATCAAACACAAAGACCCGGATCCAAAGGAACTGGACAGAGAGGAACTTGATAGGATTGAGCCAGGGCTTGCCCCGAATATCAGGAAGGGTCTACTCATCAGGAACACGGGCATCATCTCTCCATTTGAACTCACCATAGCTTACGCCGAGAATGCCATGGCAAATGGAGTGCAGTTCTTTGTGAATACAAGCGTAACAGGAGTCCAAACCGAGGAAGGAAGCATTAGAGCAGTAAATACAACAAGAGGGACCATTAGAACGCATATCCTGGTCAACGCCGCGGGACTGTATGCCGATAGGATTGCCGAATTTGCTGGAGACAGGTTCTTTACCATTCATCCCAGAAAAGGAGAGACAATCATTTTCGATAAGTCTTATCAGCCAGTGCGAACAGTTTTGGCTTCGTTTAGCATGGCGGGAGAAGGAAGCAAATATTCCAAAGGAGGAGGCCTCATCCCCACGATTGATGGCAATCTCCAGTTCGGACCAACAGCAGAGGAGGTATGTGATAGAGAGGATGTTTCCACCACGTTTACCGGGCTTGAAGTATTACTTGATAAATTCGCACCAGTGCTTGAGCGACTTAAGCCATACTATGAGAAACCCGATAAGAGCAAAATCATCACCCACTTCGCCGGATGTAGGGCGGCTACTTACAAGGAGGATTTCATTATTGAGCCCTCCAAGAAGGTGAAAGGGTTAGTTCATGTTGCCGGGATTCAATCTCCCGGACTGGCATCGGCGCCAGCCATTGCTGAAAGGGTGAAGGAAATCATAGTACAAGAGTGGCACCCCGCGGATAATACAAACTTTGAACCAAGGAGGAAAAGGAGCAAACGTTTTACCGAACTCGACCAAAGGGAAAGAGAGGAACTTATCCGAATGAACCCTCTATATGGACATATAGTCTGCCGCTGTGAAAATGTAAGCGAAGGTGAGATTGTAGAGGCGTTTCACAGAGGTATCCCCATAGAGAGCATCGACGCCATCAAAAGGAGGGCAAGAGCAGGTATGGGAAGATGCCAGGGCGGCTTCTGCATGCCCAGGGTTCTGGAGATCATCAGCAGGGAGGCAAATATTGAAAAGGAATTGGTCACAAAGAGCGGAGGCAAATCCTTTATCCTTAGTGCAAGGACAAAGTAGGCGAAGAAATGAAACATTTCGTTGTCATTGATGCGGGAACACAAAACATAAAGGCTTTTATCTTTGATGAAAAAGGGGATGAGGTATATGGCGAGGCATATGCTGTGACCCCGTATTTTTCTACTCAACCTGATTTTGCCGAGCAGGATGCCGAGGAGTATCTGAGAATTACCGAGAGGGTAACGAAGAGTGTGGTAGAGAACTCCCATGTTCCCACAGATGAACTCGTTGCTGTAGCTATTACAACTCACAGAAGCACAATTGTGCCCGTTGATGAAGATGGCAGACCTGTTCGTCCGGCAATCACCTGGCTTGATGAGCGTAAGACAGAGGGACTTAAGCTCCCTGGTGGAGCCCTTCTAGCGCTGGTGTTTAGAATTCAGAGAATGACTTCTAAGCTTAAGGTGTATCAGAGAAGGTCCAAGTTCAACTGGCTCAGGAGGTACGAACCGGAGAGCTATAATAAAACTCACATGTTCCTCACTATCTCGTCCTTTATCTTTCATGCGTTAACCAACCAATTCAAAGACTGCTCCTCCATGATAGTGGGACTGTTTCCCATCGACCAGAAGGGGCTTCGATGGCATCCCCTGGAGGTAGTCTTCAAGGTTTTCGGTGTTGAGCGGGAGAAGCTGCCCCCTCTTGTCACACCAACCGACATCGCCGGGACGGTCTCGGAGGAAGGAGCAGCAAGATTCGGTGTCCCACAAGGCTTACCAGTGATCATCGGGGCGGGGGACAAGCAGTCAGAACTTCTCGGCGCTGGCGCGATAAGTAACGATATTGCTGAAATCAGCTATGGAACGGCTGCTGTAATCGAAATACTTTCCAACAACTATGTCACTCACCCTAACATGGATTTCTTCACCTGGGGAGCAGCAATTC
>CAZZJX010000206.1:0-824 GCA_964654845.1 uncultured Dehalococcoidales bacterium | reverse complement strand
GTATCCTGGTTTAAAACAGAGTTTTGCAAACATGAGGAGGAAGAGGCAGAGAAACTGAGGGTACAACCGGAGGACTTGTTGAACAAAGAAATGCAGGAAGTCCCCCCTGGTTCTATGGGCTTGATTCTGCAGCCTTACTGGCACCCACTTGAGAATGACCCTCTTTCCAAAGGTGCCATAATAGGATTTTCCGGGGAGCACCGAAGAACGCATATCTACAGGGCAATTATTGAAGGCGTTGCGTATGAATTGCGCAGACTGAAGGAAATAATCGAGAAGCATTCGGGAAGTAAAGTGAAGGAGTTGAGGGTTGGTGGTGGAGGCTCAAAAAGCGATGAAATCATGCAAATCACCGCTGATATATTCGATCTTCCCACAACAAGATTGCATACAAGCAATCTCTCAGCACTGGGTGCCGCAATCGATGCCGCTGTTGCCTTGAAGATTTATGACAACTTCCCTGAAGCAGTGGCCAATATGGTAAGAGTAAAGGAGACGTTTACCCCCAGTGAGGAGAATGCCAAAATCTATGATAGGTTATTTAATGAAGTATACAAAAAGATATGTCCTGCACTTTCCCCAATACACTACAAGATTGCTGAAATCACAGGATACCCGAAGATAAGGTGACGGAGTAAATTGGATATCTATTGGCCCTGGAAGCTTAATAAGAGATGCGAATGGAAGCTGATGTAACTGTCATAGGCAGCGGACCTGCTGGTCTTGTTGCTGCACTCCATGCTTATGAAAGTGGCGCCAAGAATGTTCTTCTGCTTGAAAGAGAGGAGGAACTGGGTGGCATACTGAAACAATGCATACACAAC
>CAZZJX010000205.1:0-3352 GCA_964654845.1 uncultured Dehalococcoidales bacterium | reverse complement strand
GAACAAGGGGAGACAAATTGGCACCTCCCTGCCCTCGAGATATGGCGCCAGGTGCGAGCCTTTCAGCCCTGGCCCGGTTGCTATACTCGATGGCGGGGAAAAGCTCTCAAGGTTGTCGATGCCTCTCACCTGCCTGGGGCACAAGGTGAGCCAGGGAGAGTGATTACGCTTGCGGGGGGAGGCGTTGGCGTTCAGACCACGGAGGGGGTTCTCGAGCTTTTAAGGGTCCAGCTTGAAGGGAAGAGGGAGATGAGCGCTGAGGACTTCGTGCGTGGGCAGAGGGATTTCATCGGAGCACTGCTCCCATGTTGAGATGGGAACCTGCTAATATCTATCTCCCCCTCGCAGGGCAAAGGTTTCCGTTTCCTACCAGACGATCTTAGTAAGTCTCCCTACGAGATGGGATAGGAATGCTTATCTTTTTCTCCTCCTAATGCAGCCACTCTGGTTCAGGAGGTATCAAACCGCCCTATTTCGTCCTGATCGCCCTGGGCCCTAGGTGTTCTAGGCTTTATTCCGACTCAGCCTCAACCTGAGGTACAACTTCCTCCTCGGCCTCCACCTCCTCAGGTTTGACCTCCTCAGCTTCAACTTCAACGCGGCTTTCCATTACTTGAACCACCACTTCACTGAGCTCGGTGAGCACCTCCACATTATCGCCCACTGGGATATCTCTGACGTGAATAGCCTGGTTAGCTTCCGCAAGATGTGAGATGTCCACCTCAATGTTCTTGGGCAGGTCTGAGGGGAAGGCCTCCACCTGGAGAGCAGATAGGTTATGAAGCAACATCAACCGGCTAACCTTCTCCACAGGAGACTCACCAATAAAGACAAGTGGCACCTCAACTTTCACCTTATGTGTCATTTCTACCTGGAAGAAACCGACATGGAGCAAAACATCAGTTAACGCATCCCGGTCGATATCGCGAATCATAGCCACCTTTCGCTTTCCATCAATCCTGAGGGTGATAAGAGCATTCCTGCCCACGCTAGCAATAAGTCGCTCTAAAAGGGAAGTCTCTATTTGGAGAGGGATGGATTCGATATTTGTACCATAGACATTAGCAGGAGTTAGCCCTTTTCGGCGCAGAAATCTGACCTTCTTGCCTAGAATGTCTCTCCTGCTGGCTGTCAATTCCTCTCGCTTCACTTTTACCTCCCCCTAAAGAATGGGCACCCGCTTCTCCATGACAGTATGCCCGTGACCTCCATCACTAGCCCTGATTCGCGGCAACACTTCCCAGATGACTTAGAAAATTATACTACTATCTGGCGTCGCCGTCCAGTTAACGAATTGACTTTGGATATCCCCTCTGATATAGTGTGCCCTAAAATCAAGGACAAGGAAAGATAATTTATGGATGCCCCTCGGTTTAAAGATATACGACGTGGCTACGGGTTTGACGAGATAGCGCTTGTACCCGGGGATATCACCATCAGCCCAGAGCAGGTTAGCATTGAATTCACCCTGGGCAATTTCACCTTCCCCATTCCCATTCTTGCGTCTGCTATGGATGCGGTGGTCGACCCTCACTTTGCCGTCTCACTGAGCAAGTTGGGGGGATTAGCCGTGCTCAATCTAGAAGGACTGCAAACCCGCTATGAAAATGCCGACGAAATTCTAGCGGAAATCGCCAATACACCTCAGGATGAGGCCACCACTTTCCTTCAAAAGGTCTACTCTCAGCCGATCAAAGAGAATCTCATCGGCGAACGGATAAGGCAGATCAAGAACGCCGGAGGCATGTGTGCCGTTTCGGTAACGCCTCAGAACACCAAAACGTTTGCTCACATAACCGTGGAAGCCGGTGTGGATATTTTCGTCGTCCAGTCCACAGTAACCTCTTCCCGCCACATATCGAAAAGCTATCACGGGCTCATCTTCTCCGAGCTTTACCATCTAATGCCAGTGCCAATCATCGTGGGCAACTGCGTCAGTTATAGTGCTGCGTTAGAATTGATGAGGGAAGGGATATCAGGAATTCTGGTGGGGGTGGGGCCTGGAGCAGCGTGCACCACAAGGGAAGTTGTGGGTGTTGGAGTTCCACAGGCGACAGCGACGATGGATTGCGCCGCAGCAAGGGAACAGTATCTCCAAGAGACTGGAAGGTATGTTGCAGTGATAACCGATGGTGGTATTCGCACCGGTGGAGATTTATGTAAAGCATTCGCCTGCGGCGCCGATGCAGTAATGCTGGGCTCGATATTGGCTCAAGCAAAAGAGGCACCAGGGCGAGGCTATCAGTGGGGCATGGCTACCCCTCATGCAGCTTTACCTCGGGGGACACGAATCAAGGTAGGCAGCGGCAGCAGTCTAGAGCAGATCCTTTTCGGCCCAGCTACGGTCACCGGCGGGACACAAAATTTTATTGGGGCGTTACGCAATTCCATGGGGATGTGCGGCGCCCTCTCCATCAAAGAGATGCAACGCACCGAGATGGTGCTCGCCCCCTCCATAAAGAGCGAGGGCAAGTTCTGGCAACTTCCCCAGGTTTAGTGAGACCCTTGACTTTTCCCTGGTCTTTTTGTTACAATTTATCAACAATAGAATAAGGCAAAGACTGCGAACAGGAGTAGTAGGCGCTAAGCGAGGGTCAGAGAGTCGGGTCAGGTGTGAACCGATACCAGCGCGGGCGGACGAATGGGTCTGGGAGTCGCAAACCGAAACCCCGACAGTCCGGGGAAGTAGGCTTTGACGGAGAGGGCACCGTTATCAGAGCCCAGGGTATCCCCCGATATATCGGGGCGTACCTGAAAGAGATGCCCCGCTAATGCGGGGTAATAAGGGTGGCACCGCGAATTTGAACCCTTCGCCCCTTAAAGGGCGAAGGGTTATTTTATTAAAGGGGGAATACTATGTACTACCCTACATTAGACGAGTTACGAAAACTGAAGAGATACGGCAATCTGGTGCCAGTTTATCGCGAGATAGTAGCCGACCTGGAAACGCCGGTTTCCGCCTATCTGAAGGTTGCCCGCCATCCTTATTCTTTCCTCCTGGAGAGTGTCGAGGGCGGGGAGCGACTGGCACGCTACAGCTTTATTGGCTCCGAACCCTATCTCGTTCTCAAGTCAAGCGGTGAGACGCCTGATCCCCTGATTGCGGTGCAGAGTGAGCTAGATAAATATAAGTTAGTTTTACTACCCGACCTGCCCCGCTTTCATGGCGGAGCGGTAGGCTATCTAGCTTATGAGACGGTGAGACACTTTGAAGAGTTGCCTTCGCCCGATTCCGACCCCTTGAGCCTGCCGGAATCCCTCTTCATGTTTGCCGATACCGTTCTCATTTTCGACCACCTGACCCACAAGATTAAGGTCGTCAGCCACGCATATCTGGAAGGCGACATAGAGG
>CAZZJX010000204.1:0-3367 GCA_964654845.1 uncultured Dehalococcoidales bacterium | reverse complement strand
GCTTGTTCACCTCGTTACCATCACAGTTCTCCTCGTTGCCTAACACCCCAAAAGATACACCGGCCTTTAGCAGCAACTCTCCCAGTGTTTTTGACGTCTCTTTGGCTCTGGTATCATACGAGCCTACACAGCCAACATAGTAGAGGAATTCCTGTCCATCATATTGTTTTATCCCCGTCCCCTCGGCCCATTCGCCCCTTTTTGTTCTGGCATTACCATAGGGGTTTCCCTGCTGCTGAATATTCTCTAAAAACTCCTTTACAGCAGATGGTATTGAACCACTTTCAACCATCTCACCCCTGGCCGCTACTATCATGTCAACAATATCATCGCTAAAGCGAAGAGGGCATTTCTCAGCACAGTTCTTGCATGCGACGCAGGAGTATACAATCTCGGCAAGATGGTCTGTCCATTCTATTTCGTTATTTATCCAGGCCCTTATCAGCCATAATCGTCCCCCACAGGAGTAGCTTTCCATGCGGAATCTGGCATAGGCAGGACAGTTATCCACGTCAATCCAATTAGTTGGAAACTTGCAATAGCCACACCTGAAGCACCTGTGTATGATATCTTTATACGCATAATCTGCAAGAGCCATTAGCTTACCTCCCAATTTCCAGGGTTCATAATTCCGTTAGGATCAAGAAGTTGCTTTACCTTCTTCATCAGCTGGAGAGTATTGGGGTCTATTCTTTCCATAACTATCTTCTGCCCGTAAACCCCAGGTTTCCAGATAGTTCCTCCCAATTCCAGGGCAAGGTCATCGGTTTCATGTAGTGCCTTTCTTGCCTGCCTTATGCTCTCAGGGTCTGCCCGATTGAATGCGTAGGTCCAGGAGAACATCATAGCGTGAGACCTTCCGATAATTCGCCCCAGTACCGTATAGGGAATATCGTGTCTTGTAGAAATCTCAACCCCTCGCCGGTAACACTCGGGGTATGTGTCCACAGGCATAATCGCTCCTACGTATTCAAATCCACCACCCTTCTTCCAATCGGAGGTTTTGGAAACCTGAGGTCTCCGTGCGAGCTCAAATTTCATCTCTGGTGACAGACTCACAAATCCCCCATCACCCTTCTGAATATAGTCCCCAAGTGTGTCATCCCAGATTAACCCCTTCTTAAATTCGAGCTCCTTTTCGGAGTCTGCAGTCATAAAGATATTTATCGTATGGAGTTCATTAGCGAAAGGTGGGATTGCTTGGCTAAAAGCCACGATATCTTCGGCCATCTCTGTGTGAGTGATTTTGTATACCACTTCCGGAACCAACTCTTCATCCTCTACCGCAAATTGCTCCACGTCCCTTATCTTTTTCGATGGGTAGAGTCTGAGCGATAGCCTGGTAATGATACCTGTAGTGCCAGACCATCCGAGGAAGAGCCCCAGGTCGGGTAAGGGGTGTAATGTGAACCAATGGGGAGATATCGAACAAGAGCCAATCTTGCATATCTCACCTGTTGGTAAGACAACCTCCAGCCCGTTAACCATGTCAGAGTTAAAACCGTATACCTGAGCCAGATCACCCTGACCGTGTATCGCTATATTACCGGCAATTGTAGCCTGGGGCGGCGCTCCAGGCTCTGAGTGATACAGATTAGGATGACGCCTCTCCAGGTAAGACACCAGCTGACCCTGAGAAACGCCACACTCAACAACAACATATCGGGATCTTTCGTTTACCTCTATTATTCTGTCCATCCTTTTCAGGTCTAACGCAATCCCCCCCCGCAGAGGCAAAGCCAGACCGGCGAGAGATAACCCACCTCCCAGGGGAACTACTGGGATTTTTTCCCTGTTTGCCAGTTTGACTATTTGCTGTACTTCCTCTGTTGTCTTCGGTGCCACTGCATAGTCCGGGCGCTGAGGCTCAGTTGTCCCTAAGTCATGAGAATAGATGTAAAGCTCTTCTGGGTGGGTGGAAGCATGCTCCTCCCCCACTATTTCAACCAAAGATTTGTATATAGAATCCATAATATCACCCCCATCCTTCAAGTTTCTCGCCTATAGCGAGTCGACAAAGATCGCTCATAAAGATAGGCTTTATGCCCTTCTTGGAAACCAGGTCAGCCAGTGTATCCCAGCAGGCAGGGCAATTAAAGACACAGACCTGAGCCCCCGCATTTATCATATCTTCTATATTTCTCCTTTGCACATCAGCAGCACGTTGACGACTCCCTTCCCTTCTCTGCCCTATGATTGTACCTGCGCAGCACAGGGCATTCTCGCCAACATACTCTCTCTTTACGCTGTCCGCTCCTATCAGGTTGAAGATATCTTCAACAAAGTGTAGTTTATCAGAGGAAAGCCGGGATGAGCAGGGACGCTGATAGGCTACCTTCAAATTCAGCGGTTTGATCTCATCCTTAAGTTCCTTTAGTCTATTGTAGAGATACTCAAAGAGATGAATGGACTTGAACGGAACTTCAATGCCCACGGCCGGGCAATAAGAGGTGAAGGTTCCATAACACTCATCATGGAAAAATATAACCTCTTTGACATTATGCTTGGCGATAGTTTCTATGATCTTCGGGAGCCTTTCCTTTATTACCGAAGTCCTGGCGTAGTGCAGGTACATGAGCTGGCAGAAAAAATGAAACATTTTTCGGGGATCCGTTGATATAAAAGAGATGCCCTCAAAAAGCCTCCCCTGTACTAAATTGGCAAGCTCGGAGAACACGCCCATACTGAGCACAGGCTCCTTAACTTCCTTAATCTCGGGCTCTCCTCTGAAGGGGATACCTATTTGTACGCCTCGCCTGATAAGAGGCCTGGGCAGAGGCGGTATGTCCATTTCTTCCTGGCGCTCAACGATTAAATAGAAGGGGTGGTTCCCCATTTCACAATATTCCTCGCAGGCATAACATGTTACACAATCGTGTAATACAAAGGAGTCCTCGCCATTAAATATCTTCATCATTTCTTCCTTTGCTGTGTCTCTTGCTGTGTCTCTGTCTATATCCATATACTGGCACTTGGTGAGGCAGTCACCAGTCCGACAGGCTGCGCATTTCCTTTCATCAAACCTTAATTGAAACATTCTTCACCCCCTTGCTAGATCATTACAATACAAATAGACAACAATTCGCTCTTGGGTGAGGGCAATATAGAACAAAGTCACGGGTATTACCTTGCTTTGTGCCTTCACCTGCATTATTTTGGTGCTGCACATTATTGGTCTCCAGAATCGTCATACCCATAATAACCTGACAGCTTTTGGGCCCATCACGATGAATATATTTGTAAATGGTTCTTTCATTGCTCTTTTCGATTGAGCCAAGATGGAGAGGCTCTGCTTCACTGAATGTTATCTTTGCTGTTGCATAGGTTGTGTGGGCTGGAGTGCAACTGAAAAATGATAAAAATTCCC
>CAZZJX010000203.1:0-3383 GCA_964654845.1 uncultured Dehalococcoidales bacterium | reverse complement strand
GCGGTTTGCCGTTTTGAGCTGAACTATGTAGACCCACGACCACTACTGGAAAGTAAGGAGCTATTGAGGCATTAGCATGGAACGGATTGGTGTTTTCGTCTGCCATTGTAAACTTATGGCATATATAGACACTGAGACAGTTGTGGAGGCCATCAGCAAGAAACCAGGCGTAGTTCATGCTGCAGCTTACGAAGATCTATGCATCGCACCAGGGCTGGAGCAGGTCAAGGATGCAATTAAGAATGAAAAATTAGACGGAGTGTTGATCACCAGTTGCTCCCCGGTTCTTCACCAAGAGGTCTTGCGCCAGGCTGTAACCGCCGCCGGCCTTGAAGCTCACCAGATGCAAGTAGTCGACATCAGGAGCCATAATGGTATCAAGGAGACTACGCAGAGAGCTATCGAGGCTATCAAGAGCGCCTTGGAGGGTTTGAAGGCAAGCCTGCCCCCTGTGCGCACCAAGGTGCCGATTACCAAGAAGGTGCTCGTTATCGGCGGCGGCATCGCTGGGATCAGAACATCGCTAGACATCGCCGATGGTGGCTATCAGGTCATCCTCGTGGAAAGGACCCACAGCATCGGAGGACACATGATCCAGTACTCGGAGACATTCCCCACACTGGACTGCCCCCAGTGCATCGAGACCCCGCTGATGACGGATACTGGTCAGCACGATAACATAACCATCTATGCCCATAGCGAGATTGAGGAAGTCACGGGAAGTATCGGGAAGTTCAAGGTCAGAATTCGAAGAAAGGCGGCATATGTCGATTGGGACAAGTGTAATGGCTGCCTAATGTGCACCGAGAAGTGCCCACCCAGGGTCCTGTCTGAATACGAACGATATCTGGACATGCCAAAGAGACAGGCACATCGCAGAGCAATCTGGGTCCCGCACGCTCAAGCCGTCCCTATGAGACCTATCATCGACAGGGAACATTGCCTTCATTTCACCAAGGGTAAGTGCGGTGTATGCGTGGACACATGCCCCAACGAGGCCATCGACTTCGACCAGCAAGAAAGCTTTTTAGAAATAGAAGTTGGAGCAATCGTTGTAGCTTCAGGCTTTGACCTCATGCCCAAGAGTGCGATTACAGAGTACGACCTGGACCCTGACATCCTCGAGGGAATTGAGTTCGAGCGCCTACTTTGTCCGGCTGGCCCCACTGCAGGCAAAGTCATAAGGCCATCTGATGGCAGGGAGCCCAAGACAGTAGCATTCATCTCCTGCTGCGGTTCCCGCGACCCGGAACATGGCGTCCCCTATTGCTCCAGGGTGTGCTGCATGTACCTGGTGAAGATGGCACTTTTATACATGCACGCTGTTCACGATGGTCAAACATTCATTTTCTATATAGATATTCGTACCACAGGTAAGGGGTACGAAGAGTTCGTTCAGAGAGCAGTAGAGGAGGATAATGTCCTCTATCTTAGAGGCAAAGTATCTAAAATTTTTCGGGATGGCGATAAGATTAAGGTCTGGGGATCAGATACATTGAGCGGAAAGAGAATAGAGATGGCTGTTGATCTTGTAGTCCTGGGGATGGCGATGCTACCCAGCGAGGGAGCCAAAGAGCTTGCCGATAAACTGGGTATCGCTACTGACGAACATGGATTTATGGTTGAGCTTCATCCCAAGCTTCATCCTTTGGAGACCTCAGTTCCCGGGATTTACCTCGCCGGCTGCTGTCAGGGTCCTAAAGATATCCAGGATTCAGTGGCCCAGGGAGGAGGAGCAGCTAGCAAGGTGCTAGCACTATTCGCTCAAGATGAAGCCATATTGGAAGAGGCTGTAGCAAGCTAATGGATAAAAGGATCGGTGTTTTTGTTTGCCACTGTGGCTTGAACATCGCTGGCACTGTAGATGTAGAGCGGGTTGTGGAGGCAATAAAGGACTATCCCGGCGTCGTGTTTGCGCAGAACTACATCTACATGTGCTCCGACCCGGGACAGGACCTGGTGAGGAAGACCATAAGAGAACAAAACCTAGACGGCATTGTAATGTCCAATTGCTCCCCCTTAATGCACGAGAAGACCTTCCGTAGTGTGGCAGCCAAAGAGGGGCTAAATCCCTATCTCCTTGAGATAGCAAATATCAGGGAGGATGTCAGTTGGCCTCATGAAAATGAGAAGGAGCTAGCCACTAAAAAGGCCATATCCATTGTCAAGATGGCAATTGAGAAGCTGAAGCGAAATATAGAGCTGACCCCCATGGTTGTTCCCCTTCACAAGAGAGCGCTAGTAATCGGGGGAGGTATCGCTGGTATAACAGCAGCACTTGAAATCGCCAGGGCTGGCTATGAGGTAATAGTGGTGGAAAAACTACCCTACGTAGGTGGACACGCCGCACAGCTAGCGGGAACTTTCCCCACCCTTGATCGCGTGCCGTGCCTTATGGCCCCCATGATAGCTGAATTGATTTCACATCCCAAAATAACGATCTATACCAGTGCGGAGGTGGATGAGGTCTCAGGCTATGTGGGTAACTTCTCATTAAAGATCAGGACAAAGCCTTCCTATATAGACGAAGGAAAGTGCAATTATTGCGGGCTCTGCCTGGATAAATGCCCCGTTACATGCCCCTCCGAGTTTGACCGCGGCCTCGCCGAGAGGAAAGCTATCTACATCACACCCCCAGAAACGATGCCCCAGAAGGTGCTTATCGACCCGGGAAATTGCCTGCACTTGAATGGTGGTGAATGCCACGCCTGCGAGGAGATTTGCCCCACCAAAGCCATCGACTTCTTACAGCAAGAAACCACTGTGGACGAGACGGTGGGTGGCATCGTTGTGGCTACAGGATATGAACTCTGGGATAAAAAGAATATCCCTGAATATGAATCGGATCCCGATGTCATCGACGGGCTTCAGTTCGAGAGAATACTCTCCCCATCGGGTCCCACTGGGGGCGAGATTCGAAGGCCATCGGATGGCAAGGTCCCTAAGCAGATAGTATTTATCTCCTGTTGTGGTTCCCGCGACCCGGAGCACGGCTTCACCTATTGCTCCAGGGTCTGTTGCATGTACATCGCCAAACAAGCGGTTCTTTATAGCAGGACTGTCCCTCATGGACAAGCCTATGTCTTCTATATGGATATCAGGTCTGATGCAAAGGGATACGAAGAGTTCGTCAAAAGCGCAATGGAGGAGGAGCGGGTGTTGTACCTGAGAGGGAGGGTATCCAAGCTCTTCAGAGATGGAGATAAGATCAAGGTCTGGGGGTCAGATACCCTGAGTGGCAAGAGCGTTGAAATTTCCGCTGACCTTGTAATCATGGCTACAGCTATGACGCCCAGAGAGGATGCTATCGCGCTGGCAAGGAAGCTGAATGTTACCGTCGATGCCATAGGCTTCCTAACTGAAGCCCATCCCAAGCTCAGGCC
>CAZZJX010000202.1:0-3386 GCA_964654845.1 uncultured Dehalococcoidales bacterium | reverse complement strand
TGTCCCTGAGCTTGCCGGGGAATAGAGGGCTGGCATGGAAGCCGCCCTTCGACAGAAGGAACTCCTTTGGCGGCTCGATTCGCCGATAGATCTCCATAGCGCTATCATAGGGAGTCAGGGTATCCCCCGCGCAATGGACGAAGAGCTTGGGGAAATCACCCATGTGCTCCAACGAGACCGCCTTCACCATCCGGCCGATCTGGAATGTCTTGGGCCAGTTGACGCGCGCGTGATACCCGCGTATCACCATCCACAGCGTGGCAGCAACACCACCCAACCCACGCGAGCCTGGCAGCGGACCGCAGCGCGGATATTCGAACGTGCATCCCGCCTGGGTCAGTTTGCGGTAGAGGGGATCGTTCTCCACTCCGGGTTCGTCCTTCATCTCACGGGGAGTGGAGATAGAGACCAGAGCTCGAATATCCTTCAACTGTATAGCAGCAAGGATCGCCACCCACGCTCCGAAGCTGTGCCCCACCAGGGCGATTCGCTTCGGGTTGATCTTGGCATGACTCCGCAAGAACCTTAATGCCGCAGAAACGTCCTGAGCTATGTTGTCATCGACAGTTCCCTGGCTCTTCCCATGACCGCGGAAGTCAAAGGTAAGAGCGGCGATACCCTTGCGGACAAGCCTTTGAGAGACAGGCCTCATGGCGCGATGGTCTGTTCCCATCCCGTGGCACAGAACAGCGCCGGGGAAAGGCCCTTCACCTCTGGGGAGGAGAAGTTCGCCATACAGCATTCCCTCCTCGCCAGCCAGGTCCATCGACTCGGTACGCCATCTCATCCGGTCAACACCTCTCGTTCATCTGCCAGGGCAATCAGCCGTCTTGCGCAATTAAAGGGCACTTCTACCCCCCCAATGGGCGTCTCATCAGCACCCCCCAGGCCGTGAAAGTCACTTCCGCCAGATGTGAGCAAGGCATGATTCTTGGCCAGACCGACCAGGCGCTGGACGGTGCTCCGACGGTAACCATTGTAGTATGCCTCCAATCCCACGAGCCCAACCCCCTTAAGTTTGACCACAAGTGCCTCAAGATTATTGATGTCCGCTGGATGCGCCAGCACTGGCAGGCCACCGGCTCTCACCACCATCTGCACAGCCTCCACAGGGGAAAGCCTCACACGCGTCACATAGGCTGGCCCTCTTCGACCAATGTACTTGATGAAAGCCTCTTCGAAGGAAGATATGTGGCCGTTCTCAAGCATCACCTGGGCAATGTGTGGTCGCCCCATTGACCCGCCGGCAGCCAGTTCCTGCACGCGCTGCCAGTCAACATGAACCCCCAAGCCCTCCAGCTTGGCGATCATCTTTTTCGCCCTTAACTCTCGGGAATGGCGCAGTACCTTCAAACCGCTCTGAAACTCCATATCTTCATAGTCCATGAAATAGCCGAGGATATGAACCGCACCGCTCGGCGCGTCGGTGTTGATCTCCACCCCGGGGATCACCCTCAAAGGCGGAAAAGCTGTCGCTGCCTTCAGAGCAGGCAGGACACCCTCCACGGAATCGTGGTCAGTGATGGCGATCACCGTCAGCCCCTTCCCGGCCGCCAGCCGCACCACTTCTTCAGGAGCCAGACGCCCGTCCGAAGCTGTAGTGTGAAGGTGCAGATCGACACTCATTCTATTCCAGTTCCCTGTCCACTCGAGTAATGCCCGTTGCCCTGCCCGTCCTTTCGTCCACATCAACCAGGACGGAATTGAGAACGACGCTCCCCTTGCCAACTGATAGGCGATGGGGAAGCTGTGTAAGGAACCTTCTGATCACCGCATCGGCATCGTCCCCTATCACCGATTCGATGGGACCAGTCATACCCACATCGGTGATATAAGCAGTGCCTTTAGGAAGCAAGCGAGCATCTATGGTTCCCACATGGGTGTGGGTCCCCAGCACAGCACTGACTCTGCCGTCTAAGTACCTTCCCATGGCCACCTTCTCCGATGTGGCCTCAGCATGAAAGTCAGCGATGATCACAGGAGGTTTATCGACAATCTCCTCAAGGAGCTGATCCATCGCTCTGAATGGACAATCGAAATTACCTATGAAGGTACGTCCTAAAAGGTTAACCACCAACACCTTACCCTTGGTTAGGTAACCTCGACCTGGCACACCCGGGGGATAATTTAATGGACGCAGGATCGCGAACTCACTATCAAGACTGGGGATAATCTCCTTGTGATCCCAAATATGG
This sequence comes from uncultured Dehalococcoidales bacterium, assembly GCA_964654845.1. Classification (GTDB taxonomy): domain Bacteria; phylum Chloroflexota; class Dehalococcoidia; order E44-bin15; family E44-bin15; genus DAOUVR01. The sequence continues at coordinate 1,191 of CAZZJX010000202.1, read as the reverse complement.
TTCCCTGAAGTGATAACATCAATTCCCGAAGCGAAAAGTTCTTCTGCTGTTTCCCTTGTCAACCCAAGACCACCGGCAGCGTTTTCACCATTGGCGATAACCAAATCAATTCTGTATTCCTGACGCAGATGAGGCACCAGCACTTGCACAGCCCGTCTGCCAGGCCTGCCAATTACATCGCCAATCATTAGAATTCGCAATTACTGCCCTACTTTGCGTAGTCTACCGCTCTAATTTCCCTGATAACCGTCACCTTTATCTGGCCTGGATAAGCTAGAGTTTCTTCAATTTTCTTAACAATATCACGGGCAAGTCTCAACGCCTCAAGATCATCTATCTCTTCAGGTTTAACCATAATGCGGATCTCACGACCAGCCTGAATAGCATAGGACTTCTCCACGCCAGAGAAACTATTTGCCACACTCTCCAGTGCCTCTAGGCGCTTCAGATATTGCTCCAGAGACTCCCTTCTTGCCCCTGGCCTGCCACCACTAATGGCGTCAGCAGCGGAGACAATAAAACCCATAACGCTCATCGACCCAGTCTCTCCGTGATGCTCTGCAACAGCGTTAGTCACCTCTTCAGATTTGTCCCACTGTCTGACTAAGTTAGCGCCAATCTGAGCATGGGGTCCCTCCATCTGGAAGTCCACCGCCTTGCCAATGTCATGTAGCAATCCTGCTCTCCGCGCCCGATTGATATCGACTCCCACTTCTGAAGCCATCATACCAGCCAGGTGGGCTACCTCAATGCTGTGCAGAAGCACATTCTGTCCATAACTGAACCGATATTTTAGACGACCCAAAAGCTTAATTAGCTCTGGGTGCAACCCAGGCACACTAGCCTGCTGCACTGCCTTTTTCCCCTCAGCCTGGACCGTTTCCTCCACCTCATCTCTTGCCTTCTGCACCATCTCCTCAATACGTGCGGGATGAATGCGACCATCGAGGATGAGTTTTTCCAAGGCAATACGCGCCACCTCGCGACGTAGCGGGTCGAAAGACGAGATGGTTACCGCTTCCGGAGTATCATCGATAATCAGGTCCACACCCGTCGCACTTTCAAGTGCCCTTATGTTTCTCCCCTCTCGCCCAATAAGGCGCCCCTTCATCTCATCACTGGGCAGAGGAACTACGGAAACAGTTGTTTCTGATACCACATCGGTAGCACAGCGCTGAATGGCTAAGGTGA
>CAZZJX010000201.1:0-3391 GCA_964654845.1 uncultured Dehalococcoidales bacterium | reverse complement strand
ATGCAGTAAAGCGCATCATCCAGGATGGCATCCCGCCGCAGGAAATAGACGAGTCGCTGCTAAACAGCTATCTATATACCGCAGGCCTGCCTGACCCGGACCTCATCATTCGCACCGGCGGCGAGATGCGCCTTAGCAATTTCTTGCTTTGGCAGTCAGCCTACAGCGAGTATTATGCTACACCCACTTTTTGGCCCGACTTCGGTAGTGAGGAAATCGAGAGAGCGCTTGTTGCCTATGCTCAGCGAGAGAGGCGTTTCGGGGGACTGGAAGCCCAAAGGGAGACCGGGCCTCGGCCACAGGAATGATCGGAAAACGGCTGCTCACTGCGCTAGTCATTATAATACCCCTCATCGCTATCATCTGGTTTGGCGGTCCTGCCTATTCTTTGACCGTTGCCATCGTCGCGGCGCTGGGGGCGCTGGAATTCTATGGGATGAAAGGCCTCTCCATGAGGCATCCCCTGACCATTTTCGGGCTCGTCTGGGTGCTCCTTTTCATCTTATGTGCCCATTTTGAAGCAGACTATACACTACTAGCCCTGACCTCAGCAGTGGTCTTCTCAATAATCTGGCTGCTTTTTTGCTCCACGGTCGAAGGTGCCGCGGTAAACTGGGCCTGGAGCCTAACAGGGATCATCTACATAGGTTGGATGTTGAGCCACTTTATCCCCCTGAGGGGAGTGGAGGGTGGTAGAGACTGGGTGTTTCTTGCCCTCTTCGCTACCATCGCTGTAGACACCACTGCTTTCTTCGTGGGCAGGACATGGGGTAGGCATTCTCTCTGGTCGAAGATCAGCCCGGGGAAGACATGGGAGGGAACGATAGGGGGCTTTTTGGGCGCCATCGCCGCCTCTTTAATCCTGGCCGCTATTCTCCCTACTATCGCCGTCTGCTGGCAGGTAGCGCTCCTCGGCGCCCTGATAGGCGTCTTCGCCCAGCTAGGCGACCTGTCAGAATCGATGCTTAAGCGGAGCACTGGGGTAAAAGACGCCGGCTGGCTGATGCCGGGCCATGGTGGGCTCCTCGACCGCCTCGATAGCATCCTCTTTGTTGTGGTTGTAGTATACTACTATGTGATATGGGTGGTAGTATAAAGAGGCTGGCTGTTCTGGGCTCAACCGGCTCCATAGGACAGCAGACGCTGGATGTGGTGCGCTCCTTCCCTGACCGCTTCCAGATCATCGGTCTTGCCGGGGGGAGAAATACCGAGCTTCTGATCAGACAGATAGAGGAGTTCCGGCCAAAGCTTGTCTCCATTTCTGATGGGCGATTGCCTGGTCCAGGCTACGAGACCTCATCGTTGGAGAAACTCGCCTCTCACCCCGAAGTTGACCTGGTAGTGATTGCCATCTCGGGAATGGCGGGGCTCAACCCGACGATGGCAGCTATTCGTGCCGGGAAAGATATCGCTTTGGCCACCAAGGAGGTGCTGGTAGCGGCGGGGGAGATTGTTACCGCCGAGGCGAAAAGGTGTCACGCCCGGATTTTGCCCATCGACAGTGAACCCAGCGCCATATGGCAATGCCTGCACGGGGAGGGTAAAGGAATCGCCAAGCTCATACTGACCGCCTCCGGTGGCCCCTTTCGTCATCTCTCCTCTGATGAGCTTAAAGCTGTGACGCCCCAACAGGCGCTGGAGCATCCCACATGGAGAATGGGCAAAAAGGTGACTATCGACTCTGCCACTTTGATGAACAAGGGGTTTGAGGTTATTGAAACGCACTGGCTTTTTGATGTACCCCTTGAGGACATCGAGATAGTGATTCACCCCCAGAGCATTGTGCACTCTATGGTTGAATTTGTCGATGGCTCTGTCAAGGCGCAGCTAAGCCTTCCTGACATGCGCCTGCCGATACAATATGCGTTGTTTTATCCCGAGCGCCCTTTGAGTAAGCTCCCTCGGCTCGATTTTGCCAAAATTGACTCCCTCACCTTTGAGGCGCCGAACCTTGAAAAATTCCCATGCCTGAAACTAGCCCTGGAGGCGGGGCGCAAAGGGGGCACCTACCCGGCGGTGCTATCCGCCGCTGACGAAGTAGCAGTAGAGCTCTTCCTCGAGGGCCACATCGGCTTTCTGGATATTGCAGGGATGGTGGAGGAGGCTCTGGAGCAACATCAGGCCATAAACAGTCCCTCACTGGAGGAGATACTCGCCGCTGATGCATGGGCCAGAGAGAGGGCACCAAGATGAGCATATTTGTAATAATACTTACCTTCCTGGCCATCCTATTCGTGGTTATCCTGATTCATGAACTGGGGCATTTCTTCGCTGCCAGACTTTGCAAGGTCAGAGTTGAGGAGCTTGGCCTGGGATATCCTCCTCGCCTGTTCGGCATAAAGCGAGGTGGGATCATTTATTCGGTGAACCTCCTCCCATTGGGTGGATTTTGCAGAATGGCGGGAGAGGAAGACCCCAATATACCGGGCAGCCTTGCCGGGAAGAGCAGACGTATAAGAGTCCTGGTTCTCAGTGCAGGATCACTTGCTATGTTATTGCTTCCTCTGTTCCTCTTTCCCTTGTCCTTTATGATACCGATGGAGCGTTATGTGGGGGGCGACGGGATTCAGGTGGCGGCGGTAGCCCTGGACTCGCCGGCTGAATACGCTGGCATCGAGGCTAAAGACATCATACTGAGTGTTGACGGGCAGGCGGTTAACACCTTCGACGACATGCATCAAGCTATAGAGCCTAAGATCGGCTCAGAGGTCACATTGCTCATTTTGAGGCGACCGGAGACCGAGTTTCAGACCACGCTTATTCCTCGGTCGGATCCTCCTGAAGGGGAGGGGCCACTGGGCGTTCAGATGAGCTCAATCACTGAAGTTACAGCCTATAGTCTATGGAGCGCCATCCCGTTGGGACTCAAGGAGTATGGGCGTATGATGGTGCTGATGAAGGATGCCATCATCGAACTGATTCGGGGCCCGGAGATGCCGCAGGGGTGGGAGGGGCCTCCAATCGCTGGCCCAATTGGCATCGCCCAGCTAACCGGTGCGTTTGTTACGGCAGGAGCCTATGCTGTCATCTGGCTTGCCTGCTTCCTCAGCGTGAATCTGGCAATAGTAAACCTGTTGCCCATTCCAGCTCTCGATGGAGGGAGGATTGCCTTCATCTTGCTCGAGTTGGTTCGCCGTGGCAAGCGGTTAGCGCCAAGGACGGAAGGCCTCATAAATACGGTCGGGTTTGGGCTGCTTATAATCCTGGCATTCGTTATCAGCTACTATGACGTGCTTCGCATAGTTCACGGGGGGAGCATACTGCCGTGAGACTTCGACGAGCCTCGAGAGCCATCCAAATCGGCGATGTGACCGTTGGCGGCGGCGCCCCGGTTGTCGTGCAGTCAATGACCAAGACCGACACCCGCAACGTTATGTCAACTAACCGCCAG
>CAZZJX010000200.1:0-3397 GCA_964654845.1 uncultured Dehalococcoidales bacterium | reverse complement strand
AGATGCCTGGCGATATAGGCAGGGTGAGTAGCCTCGGGGTCAGCCAGGAAAGCCATCTCGGTGGCATCCGGAGTGAAGATGTCGAAGCGTGAAGCCAACCCCGCCGCCTTGGCAGAATACATCGAGGCGGCATCAGCGACCATGACCGGCCTCCTGGCGCATTTTTCGACGGCTTCACACAGTCTCCTCGTCAGCTCCATATCGGGGAGCCAGTAGTGCAGCACCAGTACCTCTGGTGAGACTGCTTTCACATTCTGGATGAGGTACTCATAGATTGCCCGGCTACCTTTACCTTCGCCGATGTCTCCAGCGATGACAACCTGAGGTTGGTCGAGCTTCAGATACTCAGTCACAGCCAGTGCTGCCATGACCATAGCACCGGTGCCCTGAATACAGGGGAGCCGGCGGCCATCGACAACCAGAGATTCCCCCTCAGCACTCACCGCTCCAACCGTTAGTGGCAGGTCTCTATACGGAAATGTCCCAGCAATAAGCATCATGATCCCTCACCTCCTTGCCAGAGAAGAAGGCACTCTTCGAGGGCCCGATGTAGCATCAAGGCGCACAGGGTAAAGCCGATCTCCTTAGGATTGGGTGCCTCAGTGAGTTTCTTGCCGATCAGCTCGGCGTGGAGATAGGGGATATCGGGGCAACCGCCACCGGAGGTGTTTACGATAGCACCGCTTGCCTTGTCGAAGACGACCTTCATATTGCCTGCCTTCACCATCACCCAGTCGTCGAAATCGGTCACGCTGACGATGTCCAGAAGCTCTGCACTATTCGGTCCCAGAGGAACAATGTCAACATAGAAAACGCCCTTCTCCCCGAAAACCCGCTCGATGCCTGTTTGTTCCACCAGGTTTATCTCCAGGCCTAAATCGCAGCCCTTTCGCAGAGCCAGAGGCGGCGCAACCAGGCCAACCTTGTAGCCTGCGCTTTTGAGAACCCGCTCTGCCTTCAGGGCGTCGTGAACATCCATAAACAGCACCAGCCCCCCGCCATCGAAGCGAGGCTTCTTCTTCCGTCTAAAAAGGTCCATATATATCTCCCATTGCTATTTTGCCCCCTGTCGTATCAGGAACTTCGGGAGCATTCCTCTCTCCCCCATCAGGAGGCCAAGGCCTATGCATATTACCAACCCCACAACCACCGCCCATGGCCCCAGGCTTGTAGGCCCTGCGCTAGTGCTTGCCAGGGTGAAGTTATGAGCTACGGCCGCGCCAGCGAGGAGGCCGAGAACGGTCACCGCAGCATCGGTATCGCCCTCACCGCTAAGGACCAACTGGCGCAGCGGGCAACCACCGAGCTGCGTTGCTCCTATGCCCACCAACATCATCCCCAAGAAGTTCCAAAGGTGGTTGCTATGGGCAGCGGGCTGGCCCTCGAAGCCAAGCAAAAAATAGCCGCCGCCAAAGCCGTAGTTGAGGACCAGGTTTACCACCAGCCCTCCGATGAAAAGGCCGACTATTGCCTTGAATAAATAGGTGTCCCTTACCAGGAATAGATCGCGCCAGCCTCCGACAAAGCACATCCTGGTTCTCTGGGCAAATACTCCCACCAACAATCCCACCGCCAGGGAGATAATCAGTGCGGCATGCATAGAGCCAGGACCAGAGGTACTGTAGACGATGAAGCTCGGTGTAATGATCGCTAGAATGAGAAGGCCCAGCATTATCGCCGGCATTATCCAACCGGCTGCTGCTGGCAGTTTCGATGAGCGCCCCAGGGTGAAGCCTCTCTTGAGCAGTAGAACACCAATAAAGGCGCCAAAAGCTGTGCCGGCAAGGCCGAGGATGGCATTGAGGTCGCCACCGGCAAGCCTGAGAAGTGCTCGAACGGGGCAGCCCATAAACATCAGTATCCCGATCATCACCAGCGCGCCCAATAAAAATCGGACTATCGGTGCGGAACCACCTCTAGTCCGAAACTCGCCGAAGGCGCAGGCAGCACCAAAGCTGCCCAAAACGAAACCTATAATCTCAGGGCGGAGATACTGTACCGGCGCAGCGCTGTGCAGGCTCAGCGCCCCGGAGATATCTCTCAGGAAGCAGCCTACACATATTCCCATATTGGGTGGGTTTCCCCACCGCACCAGCAATGCCGCCAGGATACCTATCACCAACGCAAAGAGGGTGATCAATACGCCCGGCGTTAACAGTCGTGAAACACGCGTCAAAACGCCCTCCTTTCCTACTAGTTCTGCTACTCTTTAAGAGCCACGCCCTTAGCTGTTCCACGACTCATGTGCGGCGCTGCATTGATCTCACCCCCTCTCTAAACAAACTCTTCCTCTTTAGACTAGTATAAATTACAGGCACGGATGGTGTGAAACCTTGTTGGTTCTTACAAATTGCTTCAAGAAAACCTTGTTTGACAGGTTTTTGGGGGTGTGCTAGATTGCGTTCGGAAATGGATGATAATTTTCGCAGTCTCCCCAGTGTTGATAGGTTGCTCACCGATGGGCGCATTCAGCGTCTTGAGAAAGCCTATTCCCGCCCGTTCGTGCTGCGGGTAATACGGCAATACCTTGAAGAGGTACGTCTGCGTATTGCCCAGGGCGAACCTGCACCCGCGTTTGACCAGGTGGCAGAATCGGTCTGTGCACAGGTCCATACCATAGCAGAGCCCAGCCTGCGCCGCGTAATCAATGCTACCGGTGTCATTCTCCATACTAATTTGGGGAGGGCGCCATTAAGCGAGGAGGCGACGGCTGCTATGGAGGAGTGTGCGGGCTATACCAATCTGGAAATTGATCTCGATAGCGGGAAACGAGGCTCCCGACAGGTTCACATCGAATCGCTACTGTGTCAATTAACCGGAGCTGAGGCTGCTCTGGTGGTAAACAATAACGCCTCTGCGGTTCTCCTGGCACTCAGCGCATTGGCCAAACGCAAGGAGGTAATTGTCTCACGAGGGCAGGCGGTGGAGATCGGCGGCGGCTTCCGTATCCCCGATGTGATGCGGCAGAGCGGGGCTAAACTGATAGAGGTGGGCACCACTAACTGCACATATCTATTGGACTACGAAGAGGCAATCACTCCCCGCACTGCGGTCCTCCTTCGAGTCCACTCCAGCAACTTCGTAGTGATTGGCTTTACTCAGGTAGTTGCTCTTGAGGAGCTTACTCAACTCGGGGACCGCTATGACCTTCAGGTGCTCGATGACCTGGGCAGCGGCTGCCTCCTCGATACGACCAGATTCGGGTTGGTCCCTGAGCCTATGCTTCAGCAGAGCATTGCGGCTGGGGCAGGGCTGGTTATGTCCTCTGCGGACAAGCTTCTGGGCGGACCTCAAGCGGGAATAATAGTGGGCCAGCGTGCTCTTGTAGACAAGCTCCGAAGGCATCCCCTGGCCCGCGCGGTGCGAATCGACAAGGTAAGGTTGGCCGGGTTGGCCG
>CAZZJX010000199.1:0-3427 GCA_964654845.1 uncultured Dehalococcoidales bacterium | reverse complement strand
TGATGTTGTCGATCCCTTTGCTGGCTCCTACTTCATGGAATCGCTTACAGACAAGATCGAGGAGGAGGCGTGGGAGATTATCGGCAAGATCGATGAAATGGGTGGAGCCGTAGCGGCCATCGAGAATGGATTTATACAACGTGAGATCTCCAGGAGTGCCTACGAGTTCCAGAAGGGGATTGAGACCGGGATGAATGTCGTAGTCGGGGTGAATGCATTTTTGGGAGAGAACGAGCTGGAGGTAGAGACAAGCAGGCTGGTGGCTCACCCCTATGATCCGCAGAAGAGGGAGGAGGCTGAGCAGAGGCAGTTGGATAATCTGGCTAAGGTGAAGAAGGAAAGGGACAGTGAGGCGGTGAAAGCCAGCCTGAAGCGATTGAAGGAAGCTGCTGAGGATGAGAGTGTAAATCTCATTCCTCCCCTTATGGAATGTGTCAGGCTCTATGCATCGGAGGGGGAGATGGTTGATGCTTTGAAGGAGGTATTTGGGGAGTACAAAGCCTACGGTACTATGTAGCCTCTAGGGCACGGACGAGCATTAAGGAGGCGGCCTGTGTCGCCTCCTTTTTTTAGGTTTCCCTCACCTGCGCCATGCAATCCTGCCATCGGTGATGGTCATTTCGACCTGGATGTTCTTTATATCCTCAGGTAGCACCTGCGTAGGGTCGGCGCTTAGAAGGGCGAGGTCGGCTAGCTTGCCAATAGATAAGGAGCCTTTAACCCCTTCATCAAAGGAAGCGTAAGCGGCGTTTTGAGTGTACATCTGCAGGGCTTCGAGAGGCGAGATCCGCTCCTCAGGAACAATCTCATCGCCGCTATCTGCTTTTCTGGTGACTGCTCCGTATATGCCTATAAGTGGGTTAATGGGCGAAACCGGGCTGTCGGAGCCGGCGGCTGGCATTAAGCCGTTATCCAAGAAGGCGCCGATGCGGTAGAGCCATCTCTGTTGCTCTTGGGACACTGTCTTAAGGTACCGCTCCCCACTGTAGTAAATAAATGAGGGGTTGGTGACCACTATGGCGTGGATGCTCTTTAGCCTCTCCAACAGCGCTGGCGGGCAGATAGAGCAGTGCTCGACGCGGTGGCGATGGCGTCTCACAGGTGCCTGGTTTATGGCATTCTGTATGGCCAGTGCTGCGGCCTCCACGGTGCTCTCTTCAACGGCGTGGATGGCGACCTGATGGCCACCACGGTGTGCTTGAAGCACCTTTCTGTCAAGCTCCTCATGGCTCGGGTGAAGGGAACCCCTGGCCTCAGTAAGGATAACCTTAAGAGCTCCCAAGCGCATTGCATCGTTGCCATAGCGGGGTGGGAAGCCACTATCTTGAAGCTCCTCAAGGGCATCTATGCCAGCCATTATCGATAGCCTGGGCAGAAGAAATCCTCTTTTTTTCAACCTTTGGAAGGTATGTCACTCCCTGAGTCCATTGTGTACGGTAGCATCCTGAAGTGAGGTGATGCCGAAGGACAGGAATTGCTCACTGGCGAGCCTGACCCCTTTTTCAAATTCCTCCTCCGATAGTGGTGGGACTTTCTCATCGATATAGGAGTTCATCTCGAATAAAATCCCATTGGGCTCTCCTGAATTCAGGTCTCTATCGATCATACCCCCTGGTGGCTCGGGGGAATCCGTTGAGATACCGACCAAGGAAAGAGCCATGCTGTTTAGGACGCAAGCGTGCCTGGAGCGGTGCAACAGTTTGACCGGGTGATTGGGCGCTGCCTCATCGAGGTCCCAGCGGTTAGGATGGCGCTTCTCGGCGAGGTAGAACTCATTATAACCCGTGGCCCTGATCCAGGAGCCATTGGGCAGCTTCTGCGTCGGTGCTTGAATGCGAGCCTTAATATCAGCGATAGAAGTGACTGATGACGGCGAGCAATCGACGCTCAGGAGATTTGAGGCGAAGGCAAGGATGTGGCAATGGGCGTCGTTAAATCCGGTGATGAGAGTCTTTCCGTGGCAATCGATTTTTTGCGTCTTTCGCCCATCGAAGTCTTTTCGGGCATCATTATTGCCGACCCATATTATCTTTTCGCTCTTGATGGCGACAAGCTGCGCTCTTGGTCTCTGGGGATCGAGCGTGAGCACATTGGCGTTATGGAGGACAAGGTCTGCTATTGTAGTCATTGCTGAAGAGCACCCTTTCCACCTCTTTCAACTTCGCTATCCCCTTTATCTCGTAGGGAAATAGGGGCAGAATGCGCTGATTCTGGCGATACCTGGTAATTATCTCTGAAATGTAGCTCTGTTGCATACTGGCCTTGCTCTGTAGAAAACTTGAATCGGGCTCCGTCACTACCTGATTGATAATGATGTGATCGATATTGAGGCCATGGCTGTGAAATTCACCGAAGATACCATCAAGCTGGCGCACGGCCAAGGCCTCGGCTATAGTGACCAGGTTGAACTCGACCTCGTTCTTGAGAAAGTCGATGTCCTTACTGGAAAGCTCCTCCCATCCTTTTATCACTCGTTGGATGGAGCGCCTACCTCGCCCGGTAGTTTTGAGCGTGGCGTAGATACGGGGTGCGGGCTTGAGGTGGGCGTTAACTATGGATGGCATGCGGAGGAGCCCCAGCGTTTGCCCTGCCGGGGCGGTATCCCAGACTATCCGCTCATATCTCCCTGACTCGCTCAACTCCCTGATATAATCAACCATGAACTCATCCCTGATCCCGGGTAACATGCTGGCGACGAAGTCAATAAACTCCTCATAGCCAATATCGACAAAGGAGGAAAACACCTCATAGACCTCTGCGCCAAACTTGTTATCCCACATTTCTTTGACTTCCTCAGAGCCGATTTCATCCAGGTATAGCCCTTTCGTAATCCTTGCCGGTTTCTCCTTGTTCGCGTCATTTTCAAGCTCAAAAATATCTCGCAATGACGGTGTGAGGTCGGTTGATATTATGAGAGTCTCTTTTCCCTCGGCCGCATAGTGCAGGGCGGTGGCGGCGGCACTGGTTGTCTTGCCCACCCCTCCTTTGCCGCAGAACATGATAGTGTCTTTCATTTCCATCCCCTCTTCAGGTGCACCATCAGGATTGCCATGTCAGCAGGGGTAACGCCATCGATGCGGGAGGCCTGGCCTAAGGTTGCCGGCCGGAGCTTTTTTAGCTTCTGCCGGGCCTCATAACGCAAACCAGTTATGGCATCATAGTCGAACCTGTGGGGGACATGCTGCCCCTCAAGTCTTGTCATGCGTGCCAACTCGACTCTTTGCTTTTTAATATAGCCCTCGTATTTTGCCTCGATCTCCACCTGCTCGGCGACATTGGTTTCGCGGCCGGGGGAGCCGCAACCCAGGGAAACCAGGTCTTGGTAACTTACCTCTGGCCGACGCAGGAACTCCAGGGCATTGACGCTGCGCTCTCAGTTGATAACATAGCTCTTCTTCAGCCGATCAAGCTCCTCACCAATCTTCCG
>CAZZJX010000198.1:1314-3435 GCA_964654845.1 uncultured Dehalococcoidales bacterium | reverse complement strand
GGTGCCGGTGGATAGAGCGAAGCGCAGGGCATCGGTGCCATATTGCGCGATGACATCAAGGGGGTTCAAGACATTGCCCTTCACCTTGCTCATCTTATCACCTTTTTCATCGCGCACCAGTCCATGGAGATAAACGTCTTTGAAAGGGATTTCCCCGGTATTCTCCAGACCCATCATAATCATCCTCGCCACCCAGAAGAAGAGGATGTCATACCCTGTTTCCATTACCGAAGTCGGATAGAAATAATTAAGATCCCCGGTCTGCTCAGGCCAGCCAAGGGTGGAGTGGGGCCAGAGTGCTGAGCTGAACCAGGTATCGAGGACATCCGGTTCCTGGGCGATATCTGATGAGCCGCAATGGGCACAGGATTTGGGGTCATCGATAGTTACGGTAAGTTCGCCGCACTTGCCGCAATACCACACCGGTATTCTATGCCCCCACCAGAGCTGTCGGCTGACACACCAATCGCGAATGTTCTCCAGCCAGTTCAGGTAGACCTTGGCGAAGCGTTCCGGGATGATTCTTATCCTGCCATCCACCACGGCATCGATGGCTGGTAGAGCCAGGGGCGAGATCTTGACGAACCACTGCTTGCCGACCCACGGCTCGACTGCGGTGTTGCAGCGGCAGCAGTGCCCCACGGAGTGGATGTGGGGCTCCACTTTGACCAGCAGCCCTTCCTTATCCAGGTCGGCGAGAATTGCCTCGCGGCAGGCGAAGCGGTCGAGCCCGGCATAAGGGCCAGCGTTCTCGTTCATTGTGCCATCGGGATTAAGGATATTCACCGAGTCTAGGTTGTGCTGCTGTCCCACCTCGAAGTCCACCGGATCGTGGGCTGGGGTAATCTTCACCGCTCCAGTGCCGAAGGCAGGGTCCACCGCGCTGTCGGTGATGATGGGTATCTCCCTGCCAATGGTGGGGAGGATGGCCGTCTTTCCTACCGTGCTTCTATAGCGCCCATCGTCAGGGTTTACCGCCACTGCGGTATCTCCAAGGATGGTCTCAGGACGGGTGGTGGCTACGGTGATGAATCCGTCCTCATCGGCAAGCCGATAGTTGACATAATATAGGTGGCCTTCAGTCTCCTCGTGCTCCACCTCGAGGTCGGAGATGGCAGTGGCGCAGCGAGGACACCAGTTTATAATGCGCTCTCCTCTATAGATAAGCCCCTTTTCATATAGGTGGACGAATGTGGTACGTACTGCCTTTGACGGGCCCTCGTCCATGGTGAAGCGCTCCCTGCTCCAGTCGCAAGAAACCCCCAGCCTTTCATGCTGCTCGGCAATGGTACCCCTGTATTTTTCTATCCACTGCCATACCCGTTCTACAAACCTTTCACGCCCCAGGTCGTGCCTTGTGAGGCCCTCCTTGACGAGTGCCTGCTCTACAACAAACTGGGTGGCAATGCCGGCATGATCCACGCCGGGGAGCCAGAGGGTTGGGTCGCCCTTCATGCGGTGCCAGCGAATCATGAGGTCTTCCAGGGTTGCCGTGAGGGCATGACCCAAATGAAGCTCGCCGGTGACATTGGGCGGGGGCATGATTATGACAAAGGGCTTCTTTTTATGGTCAATCGTAGGGGTAAAGTAGCCCTTCTCCAGCCAGAATTGATACCACTTAGCCTCTACCTTCTGTGGATCGTAGGCTTTGGGTATCTCAGTCAGTCTTTGTGCCATATTGTAAATACTCCGTCTTTTCCTTAATCATCATTCAAAGGCCTGCCTGAAAACTACGGGTAGGTTGGAGCATCTGCTCCAACTGAACCGAGAGCAGATGCTCTCGGCTACCCCTTGTTTTCAGGATCCGATGGTATGCGCCTGCTCATGTGTAGTTACTTTGATGATTATAGCCTACTGGGGGCGAAGCTAGCAACGGAGGCGTCGCACATTGCCCTTTGCGTCTTCTGTTAGGGATCACCTTTCCTTATCTCGTCCAGCCAGACGGGTGTCGTATTACCGATAGGGAGTCCAGGAGGAAATCTCCCTCTGGACTCTTTCCATTTTCCCCTCTCCACCAGATTGCTTTGTCGCTGAAGCTCTCGCCAAAGGCGAGACGGTGTCGCCTGAGGCGACCCTCAGGAGACCTTCGGAGACCTCGCAATGACAAAGAGCCTGTGACTT
>CAZZJX010000198.1:0-1214 GCA_964654845.1 uncultured Dehalococcoidales bacterium | reverse complement strand
TGGGCGAATGCATTACCTTGACTGCCTTAGGCAGGCGGCGGTATGATGTTCGAGGTTTCCAGCACCAAGTGTTGCGAATATGTCGGGGTTGAATTAGCTTGAACGACGAATACTACATAAGGAAGGCGCTGCATCTCGCTCGCAGGGGTCTGGGAAAGACAAGTCCGAATCCGGCGGTGGGGGCCATCATTGTGAAAGATGATGAGATAATTGGCCAGGGCTATCACCGTCGCTATGGTGAAAAACATGCTGAGATCAACGCCATTCAGGATGCAAGGGGGAGGGTGAGCGGAGCAACTCTCTATGTTACCCTGGAGCCCTGCTGTCATTACCGCAAGAAAACCCCTCCATGCGTTAATGCTATTATCAAACATAACATAGGAAGAGTTGTGATAGGGACAGTGGATCCAAATCCACAGGTAAATGGCGAAGGCATCGAAATCCTTAACCGTCATGGGATAGCAACAGAAGTGGGGGTACTTAAAGAAGAGTGTCTCAGAATTAATGAAACCTATTTTAAGTATATTCAAACAGGTGTCCCATTTATCACCCTCAAGTTCGCTCAGACGTTGGATGGTAGGATTGCCACCGTTACCGGAGATTCCCAGTGGATAAGCTCTGAATCAACCAGGAGGTTGGCGCATAGGCTTCGCAGTCTCCATGACGGGATAATGGTGGGGATAGGCACCATCCTGGCTGATGATCCCCAGTTGACGGTACGTTTGGTCAAGGGGCAGAGCCCCATTCGAATCATCCCTGACAGCAAGTTAAGAATCTCGCTAAATGCCAAGGTTCTTAAGGATCAGGATGTCGCTCCTACTATTATCGCCACTACACCGCAGGCCGATGAAAAGCAATTGTCCTCCTTGAAGGGAATGGGGATCGAGGTGCTTATGGTTAGTGAGGATGAGCGGGGAGAGGTCGACCTGGGGGACTTGTTTAAAAGCCTGGGGGAGAGAGGGATATCCTCGATCTTGGTGGAAGGTGGAGCGAGGATTATCACCTCATTGTTTCACCAGGGGTTTGTAGATAAGGTAGTACTGGTAATCGCTCCCAAAATCATGGGAAAGGGGATTGAAGCAGTAGGAGATCTGAGTATTCTTGGTGTTGGCGATGTTCTAAAGCTATCGTATGTCAGAATATATAGAAGAGGGGAAGACATAGTCATCGAGGCAGACACGCATGGGTGATTGGCCACCAGCGAATCAGAAAAT
>CAZZJX010000197.1:0-3458 GCA_964654845.1 uncultured Dehalococcoidales bacterium | reverse complement strand
GGGCAAGACTGCTCCAATTGGTATGTAGAGGCCGGTGGTCAAAACCCCCATAGATTGAAAGAAGTCTATCTCGCCGTCGAACAGTTTGCCGACGAGGATATCGTGCCAGAAACCGCCAGAGCCCAAGAGAACACTGAGCTTCATCATCAGCGGTGCCCACAGCTTTTCAAAGAGAGGCTCAAAAACATAGCCAATCACGCCCTCGCCGATGAAGCGGACCACTAAGAAAGATATACCAAGGACCAAAGCAGCAATGGGAAGGCCGGTGAGAGGCTTGGCAGAAGCGTCCCCCAACCTTTCCAGCCAGGTGTGATGGCGGTGGGTTATAGTTTGAACCTCAGCAATGATGCCGCCGATAGCCACCCACCTCTCATCATGGGTGCGAACGGGCATCGGGGGAGAAGTCGCCTCAGTGATACGATTAACCAGCTCCTTTATCCCCTCACCAGTCACCGCCACCGTAGGAACCACCGGTACACCCAGGAGCTGCTCGAGCTTCTCAACATCGATGGTTATCCCTCTATGCTTCGTATCATCCCATATATTTAGCGCAATTATCACAGGGATTTCCCTCTCCAGAAGCTCCAGGGCCAAATACAGGTTGCGCTCCAGATTGGTGGCATCAATGATGTTGATAACCAGGTCGCCATCCTTAAGCATCTCCAAGGCTACCTCTTCCGCCTTGGATGTAGGCTCCAGACTGTAGGAGCCAGGGACATCGATAACCTCGACCTCCTCCCCAGCCAACTTCATGGAGCCTTTGGAGAAACCTACGGTAGTGCCTGGATAGTTAGAGGCGATCACCCGTACACCGGTGATCCGAGAGAAGACAACGCTCTTCCCCACATTGGGGTTGCCCATGAGGAGTATCTTCACGCCCTAGTCCACGTCAACTAATATCCTTCTCGCCATGCCGAAGCCGATGGCCATCTGGGTTTGACCCATCCTGATGGTCACCGGGCCCCGCATAAACATTGAACTCACCTTCGTTATCCTACTGCCTGGTCTAACGCCCATAGCACTTAGGCGCCTCACCATACCAGGCCATCCAGCGATTTGCGCCACAGTGCCACTCTGCCCCGCCCCCATGTGAACCAAGCTGATTTGCTTTTCCTGGCTGACGTCAACACGCTGAAAGCGCCTACGCTTCCCGTGTGCAAAGAGTCGGTCAAAAAATGGATTGCGCCCGTGCCCTCCGACACCTCTCACAATAACCCTCCATATAAACCTCAGTGCTAACTATCTCAAAGCCACTTTGATGGCTCACATCCTCCTTCATCGTTGCCGTCAAAGGGTGCTCAAACTCAATTACCTTGCCACAGCCGAGGCATATCAAATGATGATGCTCTGCCTTCCCCTTGGCCTCATAATGGTGGTGTTCCTCAGCGAAACGTCGCTCCTCCACCAGGCCAAGCTCTTTGAACAGACGAAGAGAGCGATAGACTGTCGAAAGGCTGATGCGCGGCTCCCTGTCCTTGGCCAGGCGATAAAGCTCATCGGCGTCAAGATGGCCCTCCGACTGACGTAGGAGGTCGAGAAGCAACCTACGTTGGCTGGTGACTCTTTGTCCCTTTAATTCCTGCATTTCTCATCTAATTGATAATGCAAATCATTTGCAATACTAATATATCATTTTTAGCCATTTCTGTCAATCTTTTTCTTCAGGTGTTTTGCTTACTCTCTTTTGTATATGGTAAACTAGTCTCGAACGATACGTTGTGGGGAGTAGCATAGCGGCTACCTCGGAACTCATGGACGAGACGACAAACACCGCCCTAGTAAATAGAAGGTCCAAAGGGCCCACTGAAACCTACTCGGAGGTAAAAACATGAATTGGCTGGACATCGTCCTCATCGTGGTGCTCGCTCTTTCTATCTTAAATGGGCTGACACGGGGGCTAATCAGGACTGCTCTTGCCCTTGCAGGACTAATCGCTGGCATTCTCCTTGCAGGGCGGTATTACGTCACACTCGGCAACTGGCTCCCTATCGCCAATACCGACATCGCCAACATTGTCGCTTTCGCCATTATCCTCATTGCTGTTATGGTAGCAGCAGCACTTCTTGCCTTTTTCCTGCGTAGGATTATTTCCCTGATAATGCTGGGGTGGGTTGACAAACTTCTGGGAGCGCTCTTTGGACTTGTATTGGGAGCACTGTTCTGTGGCGCCGTGCTCACGCTTCTCACCCGCTTTCTTAATATAGAAGCGACGGTCGGCGGATCGTGGATCGCCACCATGCTTTTGGACCGCTTCCCGGTCGTGCTCGCTTTGTTGCCTAAAGAATTTGACGCAGTGCGTGAGTTCTTCCAGTAGCGCACTGGTTTATCAGAGCCTATGGCAAAGCTAAAACCCTACGCCAATTTGAGCCGACACAAAACCAGAAACAAACACCAGAGCAAGGGTATTCCGTGAGGTAAAGAAACACGCCGAGGGGTAAATTCACAGCTCTCTGTACCACCTTCACGCAGAACCGCCGTGAACTGGGCCCAGATGCCAGGCTGAAGGAAGACGGGAACGGCGCAAATTAACACACCATGCTAAGGGGTGCTATGTCAGAAAAGCAAGCGTGGTTTCACATACCAGAGTGGATTTCGGATGACATCTGGCATTTTCCTTATGCCTACGAGGCCTTTAAAAAGTATATCCCGCCACAGTCCCTAGCTTTAGAGGTTGGTTTTGGCAGCGGCAGAATCATCACCCGAATCGCCAGGGAACTAGGCTGCAAATGTGTTGGGGTAGATTTGGAAGACACTGCCTTCTCATCCCTCTCCTTCTTCTCCCAGCACCACAGGGTGAAGACAGAGTCCATAAAAGGCTCCGGCTTCTCCCTCCCTTTCAAAGACAATAGCTTCGATGTGGTCTACTCAGAAGGGGTGATCGAGCACTTTCCCATCGATGAATCTCAGAAGATGATAGCCGAGCATGCTCGGGTCTGCCGAAGGGGGGGGCTGGTAATCGTATCTGTGCCCAACAGATTCGCCCTGCTCCACTCTTTAACCAAGCTTCTCCTGGGAAAGAGGTTCTTGTTTTACCCAGAAGCCAGCCTCTCCACCTTCGAGCTTTCTCGCCTGATTGCTAGGGCAGAACTAACCCCGATAAAGAGGGATGGTTTCGCCTTTGGCTGCCAATTCTATATGTTTAAAGCGCTATTCCTGGATCAGGCCTCAACCCCATGGCTAAAGGAGCTTGGGCTGACGCTACTCTCACTCTTCAACAGAACGAACCTATACCACTTCCACAATTCCAACCTGAATTCTCTCATCGGCTTTCAGACCCTCATCGTAGGGCGAAAATAACACCCACCCGTCCGCTTCACAATTGTAAAGCTAACAGCGAATGATACTTTTTGCCCTCGAGGAATAGGCAGGGGACCGCGTTTGGAAAATGGAAACAGTTAGCTCTTATGCCTAATGGAGTTAAAAACTACCGGGAGCCGGTTCCTCCCCCGGGTGGAGTT
>CAZZJX010000196.1:0-3472 GCA_964654845.1 uncultured Dehalococcoidales bacterium | reverse complement strand
TCCCGAGACACATCTTTCTACCTCCCAAATCAGAATGCTCATGCTTACCCGGACTGGTGAGGCGCCTCATGCAGGACGTCTTTCGCCCTCTTGAGGCAAGTGGTGGCTTCAGCTAGTTTAGCCGCGGCCATTTGTAGCGCCTCGGCCACCTGTGGCCCCAAAGGAGCAGCCTTACCTGCCCACTGGCGCATCTCCTCCTCGTGCTCCTGGTTATGGTCTATCCAGTAGTCTACCAAGGTCCGCAGTCTGTCGTGCAATTCCGTCATAGCTCCCCTTTCTGTCAAAGGTGATTGCAGTATTGTAGCCGTGCTGGGTGAAATGCCATTCAAGGGGGAAAATGAAACATAGCAATGGTGCTACTGTGTTTTCATCACAGGGCATGCCTACGCCATGAGCTACCCGATTATGGCCACCTTCGTAATATTATAGCAGAATGGCAGCAAATGAACGAGATCAGCTTGGTTGACCCTGTTCAAATGTTTCTCTGCTATTTCCTCACAGCCAAGCTATTACTGGGTTGCCTACTCCACTATATGCGGCGCGCGGTGCTTGTGTATATCCGTAGGAGAAACCGAAATTGGCAAAACCCTGCGGTGCGCTATTTCACTAGGAATCAAGAGCTGTTGTGGCCTGTTTGGCGTTGGCTATTCAATCAGGCCTGATTCTTGCTAAGCTGCCAGACCTGCAATCTTCTAACAGTGCCCCAATATTTAACACGTGCCTGTTGAATCCAACTGAGACTCATTGACAAGCGGGGCTGACCAGAGTAAAATTCCGCCCAATGAATTAGTCCATGCAAGGAGAGAATGGGGAGGTATTCAGGAATGGGAGAGGGAAAGCCTTTTGAGCCGGTGCGCAAGATTAGACCAGGCGATGAGGTGATTAGGAAAAGGGTAAAGCCAAGGAGAAGGCTGAGAGTTGGCCCCAGGGTTCCGGAGGCTATAAGATTCATCAAGGTGATGATTACTCAAACGCCTCTAATACCTATGCTCTCAATAACGGCGGTTCTATGGATACTCTTTTCCCTTGGCTTATATTTTGCAGAATATGGAACAAACGAACATGTAAACACCTTTGGCCAGGCTCTATGGTGGGGTCTGGCATCTGTGGAAACGATGGGTACACCCTATAAGCCGGTAACACTGGCGGGGCAAATAGTCGGCGGGATATGGGCGATTCTTGGGGTCGTGCTCTTTTGGGGAACGATAATCGCCAGCGTAACTACCTATATCGCGAAGCGCAGACGACGGACGGAGAGACAGATTATCGAGACCATAGAGGACAACCTGGAACGGTTAGAGAAGCTGTCGGTGGACGAACTGGAGACACTTAAGGAGACTACGGACGTGCTTATTTATGAACACATAAATCGCCTTAAGGAACGAGGTGGCTCCACCGACTAGTGTGGAAAATGATATTGCCAGGATTGTAAGCAAAGATTTATAATATGTAGGTTTAAAGAAAATGCTTGAGTGGTGAGATTGTGGAGTTTCTCAAGTTCTTGGTTCCAGTGAGCGGTGACAAGGCGGATGAGCAGGCCATTAGGCTTGCCTGCACCCTGGCGAGGAAAAACAAAGGCATGCTATATGTGGTCTATGTGATTGAGGTTAAACGGTCTCTTCCCCTGGATACCGAGAACGAAACAGAGACCCAAAAAGGGGAAGAGGTTCTCGCCCGCGCCGGGAGAATTGCTGATACGCTGGATTGTCCGGTAGAAACGGAGCTGCTGCAGGCGCGTGAAGTGGGACCTGCTATTGTCGATGAGGCGGTGGAGCGAAGTGTTGACGTGATTGTGATGGGCATAAATTATAAAAGGCGATTTGGTGAATTCGACATGGGGAGATCCGTGCCCTATGTATTCAAGAATGCCCCATGTCGTGTCTTACTGTGGCGAGAACCATCCGAGCAGGTGGCAATATGAAAGTTATCATAATGGGCTGTGGCAGGGTCGGGGCCCAGATAGCTGCGTTACTCGATAGAGATGGACATAAAGTAACCGTCCTTGATGTTGAGCAGTACAGTTTTAGGAGACTTCCCGAGAACTTCGGTGGCACTGCCCTGGTGGGCGACGGCACCGACGAAGATGCACTGAAGAAAGCAGGGATTGAGGATGCAGATGTGTTTGTTTCCGTCACTCAGGGAGACAACCGCAATGTGATGGCTGCACAGATAGCGAAGCACATATTCAATGTGCCTAAGGTGGTTTGCCGAATCTATGATCCTCTTCGTGAACAAATGTATAGCGTTCTAGGTTTGGAAACTATGAGCCCAACGATAGTGGGGGCACAGCTCCTTAGGGATATGATACTGGGTTAAGGAGGCTTTGATGTATGTCATCGTGGTTGGTGGTGGGAAGATCGGTTTTTATCTTGCTACTGCCCTCTTAAGTGAAGGGCATGAGGTGTTGGTACTTGAAAAGGACCCCAAAAGATGCGAGTTCATCGGTGATCAGCTGGGTAGTGTGGCCACACGGGGCGATGGGTGTGAGGCGAGAACCCTTGCCGATGTGGGAACAGAAAGGGCAGACATTTTTGCTGCGGTGACCGATGAGGATGAGGACAATCTGGTTGCTTGCCAGGTGGCAAAGCACAAGTTCAGGGTGTCACGCACCATCGCTCGAATCAATAACCCCAAAAACGAAAAACTTTTCAAGAAACTCGGTATTGATGTCACCGTAAGCAGTACCAATGTAATCTTGGAGCATATTGAAGAGGAAGTGCCCACTCGTTCACTAATTCATCTTCTAAACCTGGAGGGTGGACGTTTGGAAGTTGTCGAGATGAAGATCCCCGAAGATTCCCAGGCGGTGGGAAAAAGGATCGGGGAGCTCACCATACCTCCTGGTAGCTTGATATGCCTTATGGTCGGAAAGGGGGGGGCGCAGGTGCCAACAAGCGATACCATTGTGGAGGCCGATGCTCGGGTGATGGCAGCCATAAGGCCGGAGACAGAAGAGACGTTGAGAGCAGCATTAACAGCACCTAAGTAGTGTATGCTTACTTGCCTTCAGCTCCACAAGAATTAACATTGCGTCGGTTAGCTAGTATAAAGGTATTGAGTCTTCGACCAACTCGCATTGTCGCATAAAAATGGTGCAGACCCTATTGACAAGAAATGGGAGAAGGTGATATCATATATTCTGATGTATGGGAGTGGCAAACTGAATAGGTGATATCTCATTAGAGGCTAATGTAAGTTCAACAAGGACGGCTTGCATAAGCCGTCCTTGATTGTGCACCTTAACAATAGAATAGAGGTTATGCCCGTATCTTAATGTAGGTCAAGCAAAAAAGGGTGCATGGTGGATGCCTTGGTGTCAAGGGCCGATGAAGGGCGCGGCAAGACTGCGAAAAGCCTCGGGTAGCTGTCTAGCAAGCTAAGCCGGGGATTCCCGAATGGGGCAACTCATCCCGATAAAATCGGGATACTCCTAGCTGAACACATAGGCTAGGAAGGGGGAACCGGGGGAACT
>CAZZJX010000195.1:0-3482 GCA_964654845.1 uncultured Dehalococcoidales bacterium | reverse complement strand
GGATGAATCCTCCCAGTTCTGCCTCCGCCGCGGACTGTATCACCCCAATATCGAGCTCTTACCGCTATCCACTGTGGACCGAGTAGATGGTGACGCTGGTGATTTCCAGGCCACTTTAAATATCAAGCCCCGAGGGGTGAGGGAGGAGCTTTGCGTAAGCTGTGACCTTTGCGCCCAGGTCTGTCCTGTGGAGGTACCCAGCGAGTTTAACGAAGGGCTAGAAAACCGTAAGGCCATCTACCTTCGTAACCCCCTGGCCATATCCAGTGGCTATGCCATTGATTGGGACTCGTGCAATAAATGCGGTGCCTGTTTAGAGAAATGCCCCACTGATGCCATAGACCTGTCACAGGAAGAGGAGACGAGGAAGCTTGACGTAGGCGCTATCGTCCTGAGCGCTGGCTTTGAGGAATTCAATCCTCGACCCTGGAGTCAGTACGGTTACAAACGCCATCACAATGTGATAACCAGCATCCAGTTCGAGCGAATGCTTAGCGCCAGTGGCCCAACAGCGGGAGAAATCCTCCGACCATCCGACAATCAGCCTCCCAGGTCTATAGCATTCCTACAATGCGTCGGCTCCAGGACTAGGGAAAGAGATTATTGTTCCTCAGCCTGCTGCATGTATGCCATCAAAGAGGCGGTACTGGCTAAGGAGAAAAACCCTGAGCTTGATACTGAGATCTTCTATATGGATCTGAGAGCCTTTGGCAAAGGCTATTACCGCTATTATGAGCAGGCCAAAGAGGAGTTTGGAGTCAAGTTCACCCGCTGCCGCGTCCCTACCGTTAAGAAAGACCCCACCACCGATAATCTCTTTTTCACCGCCATAGGTGAGGATGGTGGGTCTGAGAGACGTGAGTTCGACCTAGTGGTGCTCTCTGTTGGTCAAACCCCGTCACCTCGTTTCGTTGAGCTAGGCGAAATCTTGAGTATAGAACTTAATAAATGGGGATTCTGCAAAACACAGGAGCTTTCCCCTACAGAAAGCTCCAAAGAGGGTGTATTCGTATGCGGCTCTGCCTCTGCTCCCAAAGACATCGCTGATACCCTGGTGGAAGCTAGCGCTGCAGCATGTCAGGTCTCCGAACTGCTTTCCTCCCAGCGTGGTCAATCGATAACCACGAAAGACTATCCTGAAGAGTTGGACCTCAGCGAGACGGAGGCTCGGGCTGCCATTTTCCTCTGCGCTTGTGGTGAGGAGATTGCCTCAGCGATAGATATGGAGGAGATGCTTGATTTCGCTAAAGGTCTCCACGGTGTAGTTTATGTTGAACAAATTCCTTACCTCTGCCATAAAGATACCTTGGAACAAGTGAAGGAGAAAATAAGGGAGCATGAAGTCAATCGCGTAATCTTTGCCGCCTGCTCCGACATCGGCTATAAGAAACTTTTTATTGATGCGATTAGAGATGTGGGGCTAAACCCCTCTCTTCTGGAAATAGTGGAATTTCGGGAGCAGCTTTTCTCGATTAATCCCGACGAAAAAAAACAAGCAATGGAAAAGGCTAAAACCCTGATTACAATCGCCTCAGAAAGGATTAGAACCCAAGAACCATTGCACCTTGTCTCTCAGAATGTCGAACACCAAGCACTGGTTATTGGCGGTGGCCTCTCTGGACTGACCTCTGCCCTAGCACTGGCGGAGCAGGGTTTCGAAGCACATCTTGTGGAGAAAACAACCGAGCTCGGTGGTAACCTGAGGCATATTTTTGCTATTTTGGAAGGTGGAGACCCCCAGGCCTTGCGCCAGGATCTAATCAACAGGGCTCAGGAGAATCCCCTCATCCACCTTCACACAGAAACAGAGGTCATCGATGTCTCGGGCTATGCCGGTAACTTCGAGGCAGTCCTCAAAGACAAAGACTCGACACATGAACCCATAAAGGTGGGTGCAATCATCATTGCTACCGGCGGCGAAGCCTATGAGCCCAATGAGTATTGCTATAACGAAAGCGAAAGGGTTGTAACCCAAGCGGAGCTGGAACAGCAACTGGTCTCTGGCAAACTTGACGCCAAGGAGCTCGGCTGTGTAGTGATGATTCAATGCGTTGGTTCCAGAGACAAGGAGAGACAATATTGTAGCCGAGTCTGCTGTTCTCAGGCACTCAAGAATTCCCTGAGTCTAAAAGAGAGAAACTCCGAGATTGATATATTTGTCCTTCATCGAGATGTTATGAGCTACGGGTTCAAAGAAGAGTATTACTCTCAGGCCCGAGAAAAGGGCGTTCTTTTCATTAATTATGACTTGGATCGCAAACCAGAAGTGGCGATCGAGGCGGAAAAGCCTGTTGTTCATACTATGGAGCCCACAACGGGCGGCGTCCTGAAAATAGAGCCCGATTTATTAGTGCTGAGCACCGGAATTGTCCCCAATGATAATAATGTTCTCGCTCAAATGATGGATCTAGAATTGAATGAGGACGGATTCTTCAAAGAGGCAGAGGTAAAATTCCGCCCTGTGGATTTCGTGACTAATGGTATCTTTTTGTGCGGCCTTGCCCACTCGCCTAGGGGTATCACCGAGAGTATAGCCCAGGCCCAGGCTGCAGCGCAGCGGGCAGCATCTATCCTTTCCAGAGAGCGTTTGGAGTCGGGGAGGGTCGTCTCTGAGGTCAATGAGAGGCGTTGCAGTGGCTGTGAGCTTTGCGTCTCAGCTTGTCCCTATAATGCGCGGTTTAAAGATACCGATAAAGGAGTGGTTGTTGTAATTGAGGCGCTTTGTCAGGGCTGCGGCGCTTGCGTCGCCATCTGCCCTAGCGGTGCGGCAAAGCTAAGGGGATTCACCGATAAGCAGGTCTTCTCGGTGATGGATGCTGTGATCTAAAAGGAGGTTCGCCTTGCAGGAACAGCAAGAACAGCAACAGCAAGAAGAGGAGTTTGAACCCAATATCGTGGGTTTGCTATGTCACTGGTGTACCTATACCGCTGCTGACTTGGCTGGCACTACGAGAACGCAATACCCCACCAATATCCGCCCTATTCAGACTATGTGCAGTGGCATGGTGGACCCTGTTTACGTGCTATGGGCTCTCCTCGGCGGAGCCGATGGGGTAATGATCGGGGCATGTCACCCCGCCGACTGCCACTACGTATCGGGCAACTATAAGTGTAGAAGAAAGACCGCCGTCCTTAAAAGCATCCTCAACACCTTGGGTCTCGAGGATGACCGTGTTTGGCTCTGCTGGATTAGCGCCGCTGAAGGGCAGAAGTTCGCCAATACGGTGGCCAAGATGGTGGATGAACTGAAGAAAAAGGGGCCTAACCCCATAAATGAATATTGGTCTACTTAGGAAGATAAAATGACGAGATCTGCAATATTAGAGGTTCAAAACGGAAATCTGATCGAGACCCTTAACGGCTTATGGCGTCAGTTGTTGGAAAAGGAGCTTGTCGACGCCCTCCTTATCCCTCAGGAACTTCCTTCCGGAATCAATGTAGTGCAAACTCTAGTGAGCGACGTTCAGAAGCTTGAGTCCCCT
>CAZZJX010000194.1:0-3522 GCA_964654845.1 uncultured Dehalococcoidales bacterium | reverse complement strand
TCATAACCGTTTGGTGTGCCATGGTCGCCTGGACCATTGATGGCATGGCCCTCATCACCGGTCGTACGCCCACACAAGACCAGTTCGAACCGCTCACCTGGGCATTGTACGAAGCGGGCCACCAGAGAACCGCGTCAGAGTACCTGCTGGCGGTGACGACGCTCCAGTTAATGTCCCGTGAGATCGCCCGCTTCCGCGTCGACTACGACGTGATTCTGACCCCCACAGTTGCCGAGCCCCCACCACCGCTGGGCACCTTCGATTCACCACCGGACAACCCGTGGCAGGGTCTCTTTCGCTCCGCTGACTTCCTACCCTTCACCCCGCTGTGCAACTTCACCGGTCTACCAGGCATGTCCATGCCTCTCTTCTGGAATTCGGAGGGAGTCCCCATCGGCACGCACTTCGTTGGACGCTTCGGGGATGAAGCCACGCTTTTCCGCCTTGCCGCCCAGCTTGAGGCAGCACGGCCATGGGCCGACCGACGCCCGCCGGTGTCAGCTTGAACCGCACTGCGGGCTAGCTTGGAATAACACCAGAAAATATGAGTTAGGCGAACTCAGAGTTCGTCCGTACTACTTGTTAGGTGAAATCACTCCTAACATAAGGAGACATTATGAAAACCATTGTCGTTCTTGCCATGCACGGCGCGCCGCCAAATGATTTTCCTAAACATGAGCTGGCTGAATTCTTTTCATTATACAGCGGCCCAGGACATATCTCTGAGACAGATTCCGTAGCGCCTAAACAACGCTATGCCGAACTGGAGGCTAGTATACGTGCTTGGCCACGTACAGAGCAGAATGACCCCTTCTACCATGCTTCACATGACCTGGCAATACACCTGAGTCGAGCAACAGGACATGAGGTGATTGTTGGGTTCCACGAATTTTGTGCACCCAATCTGGATGAGACGCTCGAACAGGCGATAACACAGGGAGTCGATAAGGTCATCGTTATTACACCAATGATGACCCGTGGTGGCGAGCATTCCGAGGTGGATATTGCTGCCGCGGTAGAACGCGCGAAAACGCTACACCCTGATATCCCTATCATCTACGCATGGCCGTTTGAGATCTCCGAAATAGCGCAGTTTCTTGCCTCACAGATAGCCCGGTTTGCTTAACAGAATTAGTCTCTTGCTCTAATAGCGTGCTACAGCTCTTGTAACCTTATCCACCTTACAGGCTGATCTATCGTCCTCAATTACCTGAATAGCGCCGCTTCTATTCTTCACCCCTAACCTATATCAAGTCCTCGTCTGTGCTTTATACCTCCCTCCCCAACTAGGTATTGACAACGAACAAATTACTTGGTATTATAATAATAGTTAGCTTTATACATACTAATCATGTTACACTAACTATATGCCTTGTTCAAACCAAGTTAGGAGGCGACACATGATGGTAGCGCGGCAAAACGAGGAACTGGTCGAACATGTTCTCGAGCTCGGTGCTAAGATATTCCACGAGTTGCTTCCCATAATACCTAAAGAGGTGCTTCAATTCGACCTGACCATGCCCCAGCTCAAGGTCGTCCTTCTTCTATTCTTAAATGGGCCGATGCGCATGAGTGATTTAGCCTCTGGTTTGAGTGTGAGCCTGGCAACAGTAACGGGAGTGGTAGACCGATTGGTGGAAAGAGACATCGTATTGCGGGAGAGCGACCCCAAGGATCGCCGGGTGGTGTTGTGCCGTCTATCGGAGAAAGGCCAGGAGCTGACAGACGTGCTTTGGCAATCGGCCCGCAACCGAACAAGAGAACTGCTTACGGCAATGACAGTACCCCACCTGCAGTTGCTCAACGAAGCACTTGAGGTACTGCTACAGGCTGGGACAGCAAAGAAAGATGACTTACAGCAGGTAAGGGCAAATGATATGTAGTGAGTTCAATACCCACGCAAGGAGGATAAAATGCGTGTGCTGATTACGGGTGGAGCGGGACGACTGGGGATCAGTGTCTGCAGGGCCTTTTTGCAGCAGGGATTCCAGGTGCGCGTATTCGACCTGGAGACTGAGCGCAATAAAAAGAGCGTCAAAGAGCTTTGTTCCCAAGCGGAGATCTTTTGGGGAGATATCACGCAACCCGATTCGGTACGGCAGGCTCTGGAAGGAGTTGATGCTGTAGTCCACATGGCTGCTATCCTGCCCCCTGTTGCCTACGAGAAACCTGAACTGGCCAGTAAGGTCAATGTGGGAGGCACCCAAATAGTCGTTGACCTGCTAAAAGAAAAAGGCGGCCGCATCCCCTTCGTGTTCACATCTTCGGTGGCTGTGTTTGGCCCCTATCCCAACGCCACTGAACCTATCAGCCCGGATAAGAATGAGCCCCACCCCAAAGGGGCTTACGGCGAGACCAAGTTTCAAGCTGAGAATGTCATCAAAGAAGCAGGGATTGACTACATAATCTTGCGTCTGACAGCAACCATGTACCTCGTTTTTGGTACAAGCGACCTCAAGCGCATGTATAGTGTCCCCCTTGACAATCGCATCGAGTTCTGTCATCCGGATGACACCGCTGTGGCGATACGGAACGCCATCAATAATTTTAGCGCCGTTAAGGGGCATACGCTGGTGATTAGCGGCGGGCCCAGTCAGCGAATGCTGTACAAGGACATGATCAGGCGCATACTTCGAATTATGGGGTTGCCAGTGCCACCAGCCCGAAAATTCACCAATGAGCCCTATTATCTGGACTGGTATGACACCAGCAAGTCTGAGGAACTCCTTCACTTCCAGCGAACCACATTTACTGACTACCTTAAGGACTACTCCAGAGGGCTGACCCGGCAGTATTCAGCACTATTCCTGCCCTTCATGTTCTACTTTGTGGGACCTGTCTTTGGCAAGGTCATTGCTTTCTTCATGTAACCCACATAATATTGCCAAATTGCAGCCCAGGTGAGCATAACGCACAATAGAATCCTAAATGGAATCATTTATATAGTCAGCAAATCAACTAAGTCACATTTGCATGTCGATCGAAACCTCGCCGCAGATTACTAAAGAGAGGATGCCATAAATAATGGCATCCTCTCTCATAGCATTGCCTTTCTTAAGTGACGGCTTAGCGCCTCATTTTAGAATAACAGTCGCTGCAGTACACGGGTCGCCCTTGTCGGGGCTCGAAAGGTACCTGGCACTCACCGCCACAAGAGGCGCATACAGCGTCAAACATCTGCCTCGGCCGATTGTAGCCGTAGCCACCACGTTGCTGCTTCCTGGATTCTCGGCACTGAAGACATCGCTTGGGCTCATTAGTAAAGCCCCTGCTGGCGAATAGCTCTTGCTCATCCGCACTAAAAGTGAAGCTGGCGCCGCACTCTACGCACTCCAGAGTCTTATCTTCATAGTCCATGGATA
The DNA here is from genome assembly GCA_964654845.1 of uncultured Dehalococcoidales bacterium. GTDB lineage: Bacteria > Chloroflexota > Dehalococcoidia > E44-bin15 > E44-bin15 > DAOUVR01. Next base: position 160 of record CAZZJX010000194.1, on the reverse strand, counting down.
ACCTCCTTTCTAAAGCACTCGGTTGCCGTTTGGTCATCCATGGCCCAGGGAATTCGTTAGGAATCGCTCGGGGTGGGATTTGCAAACCTTCAACCAACGTGAAGCCTACCACAGAATTGCACATATGTCAAGCTAGTGTACTTCCCGCAATTGCCTACTC
>CAZZJX010000193.1:0-3567 GCA_964654845.1 uncultured Dehalococcoidales bacterium | reverse complement strand
AGACACAGCCAAGCGCTTATCCCTGGGCTTTGGAAGTTTCTTGAGAGTAATTCTTTGAGCGTACGAATATCCAGGGCCTGCTCAGCGACAATCTGCTTCAAACGCCGGTTTTCCTCTTCCATGGCTTTCAACCTCTTGAGTTCACTGACCGTGAGACCGGCGTACTTCGCCTTCCAGTTGTAGTAGGTGGCATCGCTTATCCCGTACTTACGGCAGAGATCGGTAATCTTGGCTCCTGCCTCCCCCTCCCTGAGTACGGCGATGGTCTGTTCCTCGGTATACCTCTTTGCCTTCAATGAAGTCCTCCTCTGTTATCTTATTATAGAGGAGGACTCTAATTCAGGGTGCTACTGTTTTCGGGGTGAGGGTCAACTACTCTTGAGGCGTTAGTGTAGTGTCTCTAACATAGCTTTACAATTAGGCACCGGCTACTACGACGCATTATTGTCAACAATTATTGTAAAGAGAACTCGGAGACACTACATTAGGCCCCTGAACTCTACTACCTCACTCCCCTCCAGAAATCCTCTCACCTGCTCTACTGTCTGTAGTTGTCCGTCGTTTATGATCAGGCGCATGTCCCTATCATAAACGAACTGCTTGAATCTCTCGGGTTCATCTTGTATTGGAAATCGATATCCCCTCCAGGCTCATCTTGTATTGGAAGAAACTGGGACTTGACAATCAGGTGACATTGCTGTACTATGCTGCCCACGGTGCTGAAGAGCATGGCGCCTCACCGTCAATTGAAATGGGAAATGCCAGGTAATAATCACTGCACTATCTTCTGTGTGACATTGTAGGGTGTGAAATGCCAAGTATCAGAGCGTTTTTCACTAATATGTCAGCCCCAATGCCTCTCTACAGGAAGCTCTACCTCGTTTTTCGTAACAATTCTATTAAAATAGTTAAACGGCAGAGTTGTTGCGGTCATCCCGGTGAACCCGGCTGCTGACAGGTAGCCGAAGATGACCCTCGTGGAGGGTAATAAAACCGGAGGTGAATAATGAGTTATGAACCACAATTCAATCGCCTACGCGTCTACAACATCTTCATGGGTTTTCTCCACCTCGCCCAGGCAATCTTCATCATCATCCTGAGCAATAACTTCACTCTGGCGATCACCACTTCCTTCCTGGCATACGACGAATCAACCGACAAGTTGTGGCCGGTCACAGACACCCTGGTTAATCTACCGTTGGGCATCATGGTAGCAGTGTTCTTACTCCTTTCGGCCTTAGCCCATATTATAGTGGCTTCCCCGGGTGCGTTCGGCTGGTACGTTAACAACCTGAAGAAAGGAATCAATTACGCCCGATGGTATGAGTATTCACTGAGCGCTTCAGTGATGATAGTCCTCATCGGCATGCTCTGCGGCGTCTATGACCTTGGCACTCTCGTTATGGCCTTTGTTCTTACAGCCGTGATGAACCTCTGCGGCCTGATAATGGAAGTACACAACCAGGTCACGGAAAAGACCAACTGGACATCGTACGTCGTCGGCTGTATCGCGGGGGTTGCCCCCTGGATTGCCATTGCTATTTACTTCTTCGGCTCGCTGGCCCAGGCGGAAGGCAGCGTACCGACATTTGTATATGTTATCCTGCCGACACTGTTTGTATTCTTCTTCAGCTTTGCCCTGAACATGGTATTGCAGTACAAGAAGGTCGGTCCATGGCGTGACTACCTGTTTGGCGAGAGGGCATACGTTTTACTGAGCCTGGTGGCCAAGTCTGCCCTGGCCTGGCAGGTCTTCGCCGGGACATTGCGGCCGGTCTAAGCGGGGAAACCATGAAGGTACAGGTTATTACAGACAGTACCTCCGATATTCCTCAAGAACTGGCCGATAAGCTCGGAATCAGGGTAGTGCCGATATACGTGCGCTTCGGCGATAAAACATACCGCGATGGGGTTGATATCTCGAGCAACGATTTCTACTCTATGCTTGCATCTTCACCGTTTCATCCCGCAACGTCACAGCCCAACCCGGAAGATTTTGCCAGTGTGTATAAAGAGTACTGTGACACTAAGGATGGTATAGTATCAATACATATCTCATCCAGGATAAGCGGCACGTATAATTCGGCGATGATGGCTCAGAAAACGCTGAAGAGCCGGTGTCCCATCGAAGTTATCGATTCCAAATTTAATTCCGCTGGTTTGGGGTTGGTTGTCATGGGAGCAGCGCGGTTGGTGCAATCCGGTGCCGGTCTTTCTGAAGTTATAAATGAGGCAAATAGAGCCGTCAATCAGGTCCGCATGTTTGGCATATTTGAAACCATGAAATACCTGGCCCGCAGCGGCAGGGTAAACAAAACCATAGCCACGGCATCAGGGATTTTGAATGTCATGCCTCTTCTTACTTTCCATGATGGAGAAATCGTCCGAGCCGGGCTTGTGCGTACGATTACCAAAGGTATTGACAGGATCTATGATTTTGTGAAGAACAATACCCCAATAAGCGAGCTCACCATAGTCCATAGTAAAGTAGCAGACCAGGCTGGTCAGTTAAAACAATGCCTGAGCGAATTAATCCAGGAAGAAAAGATATCCATAACCGAGCTTGGGGCTGGTCTGGGAGTGCATGGTGGGCCGGGGGTACTGCTAGCAGCAATTAGAAGGTCTGAAAATAATTAAACTAGAGAGAAAGATGTTTGCAGTAGTCACTGGTGCCTCTGGGCACCTGGGAGCAAATCTGGTTCGTGCTCTGATAAATAGAAAATGGAAAGCTAGAGCACTCGTCCACCATGATACACGTGCCTTGGAAGGACTTGATATTGAACGTGTTGCAGGTGATGTTCTTGATGGCGAATCTTTGAGACAAGCGTTTCACGGAGCAGACATTGTCTTCCACTTAGCTGGGCGTATATCCGTGGTCAACTGGGATCGCAAGGAGGTAGAAGCAGTTAATATCACAGGTGTTCAGAACGTTGTCAATGCCTGCATGGCCACCGGTGTGAAACGGCTTGTGCACACCAGTTCCTTCCACGCACATAAACAGGAACCAATCGATGAAACGCTTGATGAATCCCGTCCATTACTCGATACCGGCAGCTATCCTCCCTACAACCATTCCAAGGCAGAAGGGGAGAGAATTGTAAGAGCAGCCATTGCAGAAGGGCTTGATGCTGTTATTATAAATCCCACGGGAATGTTAGGCCCACACGATTATAGACCATCCCATTTTGGGGCAACATTGCTATTGATGGCTCAGGGGAAACTGCCTGCCCTGGTCAATGCGGGATTGAACTGGGTGGACAATCGGGATGTTGCTCAAGGTATGATAAATGCCAGTGAACAGGCAAAGGCTGGCGAAAAATATATCCTTAGCGGTCATTGGGTCGCATTGGAAGATATTGCTCAGCAAATCGCCCGTATCCCCGGGGCAAAACCACCTCAGGTTATATTACCAATGTGGCTAGCCAAAGCGAGTGCTCCTCTGGCAACATTTTTCAGCCGGATCAGAGGCGAACGTCCCCTGTTTACTTCGATTTCCATGAAAGAGCTCGAGAGCAATCCAAACATAAGTCATGCAAAGGCGAGCAAAGAACTGGGATATGAACCACG
>CAZZJX010000192.1:0-3580 GCA_964654845.1 uncultured Dehalococcoidales bacterium | reverse complement strand
CCCGACCCCGATGGTATCGGGGCACCTCTTTTTCAGCAGTCTCATTTAATATAGGTTCGAGACTTCTCACTCGTCAAGGTGGGTCACATGCGACAATGCGAAGGATCGGTATCCTGTTGTAAATCTCGACTGTTAGAATATCGGATTTTAAATACTTAGTTAGCATTGTTCTCCCTGTGACTTGCTTTCTTATCTTCGACTAAGTGAAGATAACTCCCCTTCTCCCTAGATAACCCCTTGCTCTTTCAGCTCTATAAGGTGGTCCTGGCTTAAGCCCAATGCCTCACTATAAACCTCATCGTTATGCTCACCGAGGAGCGGCGCCCGCCGCACCTCGGCGGGGGTCTCGCTCATCCTGAAAGGGGCTCCCGGGTAGTTAAGGGTACCGGCCTGGGGGTGTCCTATTTCATGAAAGAAGCCCCTTGCTTCATATTGAGGGTCCCCCATCAGCTCATCGATCCCGAGCACCGGAGCGAAGGGAATCCGCCACTCCTGTGCAGTAGTGAAGATCTCCCGTTTATCACGGTTTTCAATCCAGGGCTGTATCAAGCCCTCGACCTCATCGGCATATTGGTAGCGCAGGGGAGATGCCAAACGGGGCTGCATGAGCTGAGGGGTATCCAGAAAGGTGGAGAAATGGTCCCAGTTTGCCCCCGCCTGAACATGGATATAGCCATCCCTGGTGGGCATCACCCTTGAAGGGCACTGAAGGTGGTGGCGCGAGCCAGTGCGCCCCCTGACGAAGCCGCTGTAGCTATACATGGTTACCGAGGCTTCGAGGATGGAGGCGACCGCCTCCTGAAGGGAGACATCGATGTGTTGCCCCTCACCGGTCTCGTCTCGAAAATAGAGGGCGCAGAGGGTTGCCACCGCTGCATTGAGCCCTGCCTGATACTCCGCCTGAGATAGGGGGAGCTTCAGCGGCGTGCCGTCAGCCTCCCCGGTAAGCCCCATCAATCCGCCCATTGCCTGGGCTATAATATCCGAGCCATCCCACTCCCGATATGGTCCCCACTGCCCAAAACAGGAGATGGAGGTCATTATCAGCTCGGGGTTTATCTCCGCCAGCTTATCATAATCGAGCCCCATGCTGGCCATCACCCCGGGACGAAAGTTCTCCACCAGTATATCCGCCCTCTCTACCAGCATCCTGAATATCTGAAGGCCACTTTCACAATCCAGGTTAAGGGTAATGCCTTTCTTGCTGGTGTTAAGAAATAGAAAAAGCCCGCTTCTCTCAAGGTCAGGATGATCGCTGTGGAAGGGTCCCACCCTGCGGCCTGTGTCGCCAAGGGGTGGCTTTTCTATCTTGATTACCTCTGCCCCGTAATCGGCGAGCAGTTTGGTAGAGTATGGGCCAGAGATATTCTGGGAGAGGTCTAAGACCAGCAGACCGAATAACGCATGACGGGGCATTTTCATCCTAGCCCTTCAGGATATCCAGCGCCTCTTTCTGAGCCTGGAAAAGCTTCGCTATGCCCCCTTGAGCCAGGGCGAGCAGGGCGTCGATGGCCTCTTTGGAGAAGGGGCTCGCTTCAGCAGTCCCCTGAATCTCCACAAATGTCCCCTTGCCGGTCATTACCACATTGAAGTCAACCTCAGCCCAGGAGTCTTCATCATAGCAGAGGTCGAGGAGCTGTTCCCCGCCCACGATACCCACGCTGGTTGCCGCCACCGCACTTCTTATGGGGAGTGAAGGTATGAGTCCCTTTGCCAGCAGGGTATTCAGGGTTTGAACCAGGGCCACATAGGAGCCTGTGATCGCCGCCGTCCTGGTGCCTCCATCGGCCTGGAGCACGTCACAGTCAAAGAGGAGCGTCCGCTCGCCGAGGGCTTCGAGATCGACCACTGCTCTCAGGGAGCGCCCGATGAGACGCTGAATCTCATGTGTTCTTCCACCTGAGCGACTCTCCTCCCGCGGCGTCCTGGTGTTGGTAGAACGCGGGAGCATGGCGTACTCGGCGGTGATCCAGCCTCTTCGCTCCCCCCTGAGAAAGGCGGGAACACGATCCTTTACGGTTACGGCGCAGATCACCTTTGTCTGCCCCAGCTCAATGAGCGCAGACCCTTCGGCATGGGGTTGAAAGCCGGGTATGATCCTAACATGACGAAGCTCGTCGTTGGAACGACCATCTAACCTGAGCAATTATGTCACCTCACTCCGTTCGGGATGACTGGCAATGAAAGGGGGCGAAAAATCCTCCACCAATGGTCAGGACAGCGACCATGGGCCCTTCCCTATTGAGCGTTTTGAACCCTTTCTGAATAGCATAAAGTATACCACCGTGTAGATTCGCTGGCAATCCAGCATGTAGCTTGCCAGCGGCACTGCCGGGGGATAAAAATGGGGATGTGTTGAACGGTAGTTGAGTTTGTTCATCACTTCTAATATAAGTCCGAATTAATTTCTTTGAACGGGGCGATAGCATAGTGCCCATCCGGAGAGCCATTTATCGAATCGGACGCCCAGGTTATAAGGTAATCCTGAAGTCGCCACAACCTGTATTTTCGTAGCATGACTCCTTAACTGCTGCTATAATGATGGTGAAAGGTAAACCTTGAGTAGACAAGACCGCCCGTCAAAGGAACTTCCAAGCGCGCCAGCGGAGGAGATTCACCTTCGCCGTCTGACCGTGGATGAGGCGCTATGGAGGCTCGACCGTTATCTCAACGATGCCTTCATCGCCGGTATGCCCCGGGTAAGGGTGATCCATGGCAAGGGAACGGGGACGCTTCGTCATGCTGTGCGTGAGGAGCTGGAGAGCAGCCCCATGGTCGAATCATTCAGGCCTGCCGGGCTGGAAGAGGGTGGTAATGGCGTCACCATAGTGGAACTGGCAAATCAGTGAACAGGATTGTAGTGATCTCCGATACCCACGCCAGGAGCATTGACGTGATGCCTCGAGAGCTGCTGGCGGAGCTGGCCGCGGCTGACCTGGTTGTTCATTGCGGGGACTATATCAGCATAGCGTTGCTCAAGGAATTGCGCCAACTGGCGAAAAGTTTCATCGGCGTATGCGGCAATATGGACCCAAAGGAGATTCGAGATGAGCTTCCCGATAAGACGGTTTTTGAGGTCGGCGCGAAGCGAGTCGGGGTTATCCACCCGCTCTGGGGTGGCCCACCATGGGGGATCGAGGAGGCTATAGCGAAGGAGTTTGACAAAGTAGACCTCATTCTATTTGGCCACACCCACGATGTTTGCCATGAGACGATAGGGAGCGTGGTTTTCCTCAACCCAGGGCAGGCCTATCCATCCTTTAGAACACCCGCCTCTGCGGGAATCTTGGCGGTAGAGGGGGAAGGAATAACGGTCGAGATAAAGACCTTTTAGTAGACTGATTACCGCTTCTTCTCCAAGCAGACCGCATAAATGGATAGTGATCACCGGATTATCTCTTACCCTGCGACCTTTCTTAGGCCTGACCCAGATTGTATTTGGGTTTTAGTGTGGCCTTACCAGAAATATGGGACTGGTGCTTCTTTGCAGAACCTTATCGGCGACTTGGCCATAGGCCCACCGTATGACTCCAGTACGCCCGTGAGTTGCCAAAATAATGATATTAATTGGATTTTTATT
>CAZZJX010000191.1:0-3598 GCA_964654845.1 uncultured Dehalococcoidales bacterium | reverse complement strand
CCGTCATCGTATCTCATCTCAGGATATGGGGTTCACAATATACCCAGAGTATTTCCATTTGAATTAGCTTTGTCGAAGTGAATTTCGAATAATTACAGGGGGCTACCCGAGAATAGGTAGCCCCCTGTAATCCGCCTGGCTAGGATACCCACTCTGTTAGCTTTAATGATAGCCTCAAGTTTTATAATCCGCTGTTCGATATAATTTGGATACAGGTAGGCTATTGACATTACTATAGTAATCACATATGCTCCCCCACAGAAAGGAGGTGGATTAATTAATGCAAGCATATTGTATGAAGTGCCGAAAAAAGGTGGATATCAAGGACCCGAAGTCAATCACGATGAAGAATGGCCGTCCGGCCACTCAGGGCGTGTGCCCGAAATGCAACACTAAAGTATTTAGAATAGGGAAGAGTTAAAGCTGGTATTTGAGTATCTATAGTATGTAAGAGGCTGGGCTTTCCAGATGATGCCCGGCCTCTTTTGTGCTCATTGCACAGAATGGACTAACGTTCAATAAAAAGGACATCTTGCGCAATGCTCGATATGGTAAACGCATTGCACCTTAACAACTGAATATGATGGAGCTCCGGCATTTTCGGGGTCAAGAAGGTCTATCCCCGGGGCCAGCTCATCATAGAGATACTTGGCCCCAAAGACGCGCTCGCCAACTCATAAAGTCTTGAAATGTCTGGGACATCAAGCTAACGGTTTTTCGCCCACCGTTCCGGTCCCCATTGAGCTTTATCAGGCTCAGTCATTAGAATATTGAAAGCAGCATCACCGTACAGCCACGATGAGCGCCGATCCATATCCTGTACGGCTCTGCAACATGCCTTGGTCATTGCCACAGCAGCGGGCCGCATGCCACCGATTTTTTGGGCCATCTCCTCTGCCCCCTCCAGAAGCTTATCGGGGGGGAAGACCTCATTGGCTAAACCAATGCGGTGAGCCTCCTTGCCATCAATGACGTCCCCGGTACAGCAAAGCTGTATGGCTTTGGCCACTCCCACTTTCCAAGCTATGTTTATTGGGCAGCCGGCTCCACCAATCATCCCTATATTCTTTACATGCATATCGCTAATCTGAGCTGTCTCTGAGGCCAGAATGATGTCACAGCTAGTAGCTAATTCAATGCCACCTGCCGTACATATCCCATCAATGGCGGCTATGGATATCTTTGGGCTCCAAACGATGTTCTCGAAAGTCGGGACCATTACCGATTTGGGTTGTCTCTGAGCCCAGAATGCAGCCACGGGTGAAGGGGTGTTAAGGGGTGTAGGAACAGGTATGTGCCCTTCAACCGTATACTCCGCTGCCTCCTTGAGATCAAGCCCTGCACAGAAGCAAGGTCTTCCATCCGGTCTTGGTGCACCGGTGAAAATGAATGCCCTTATCTCATTATCCGTCTCAATCTCGGCTAATGCATTATCTAGATCCTGCCACATCCTTACGCTCAACGCATTTAGGGATTTAGGTCTATTCAGGGTGATAAGACAATATGTGCCTTTCTTTTCAAACTTGATAGCTTTGTATACATATGCCATTAGAGAACTCTCCTTTCTTCTAAATATATCCTAACAGACTATGCGAAACGTTCCATGACCAGAGGTGAATCACCGGTCATAAATTGTTTCCGACACGTCAGGCATTATCCCTTAAAGACGGCCATCCCCTTTCGGCTACTCTGGTTTAGCCGCAACAGTGATCCCAAAACTAGGCTCCACTATCCGCGCCCTTACAGAAACATGGCGGTGACATCAGCCTTCAACGCCCGGGCGGTGCTTCAGGAAGGGCTATGGCCTAAACATCAAGGCTTCTCACTGCCCACAATCCACATTGCGAAGAACTGGGAGGCTCCCCCCAACGCATGGGCGAGGGCAAGCCGGGCCCCGTCCACCTGGCGCTCCCCGGCCTGGCCTCGCACCTGGAGCGCGGCTTCCGCGAAGCGCAAGGTTCCCGATGCGCCGATCGGGTTGGACGAGAGCACGCCGCCGGAGCAGTTCCACGGGATGTCTCCCCCATCCTCCAGCGATGTGGCACCCGAGTCGCTGAGCTTCCATCCTTCACCCGGTTCGGCAAAGCCGAGAGTCTCTGCCAGCATAGGCTCGAACCACGAAAATGCCACGTAGATCTCTGCGCAGTCGAACTCCTTGCGTGGATTGGTGATTCCGGCCTTCTTGTATAGAGCGGCGGCGCAGTCGCGGCCCGCACGCGGGTTGACCTCGTCTCGACCTGGCATGATTGTGGGCTCGGAGCGCATCTCGGTGGCGTGGATCCACGCTGGCCGAGCGCTCCCGTGATCCGCAAACTCCTCGCTCGACAGAACCATGGCGCAGGCCCCATCGCTCGAGGGACAGGTCTCTCCAAAACGAACCGGGTCCCACAGCATCAGCGTGTCGCGGATCTCTTCAAAGCAGACCGTCGGCTGATGTAGATGAGCATACGGATTCCTCAGGGCATGCCGGCGGTCCTTCACCGCCACTTTGATGCCGATGTGGTCCGGCGCACCCGAACGACGGATGTACTCCCTGAAGTGAGGTGCGAAGAAGCCGCCGGCTCCCGCCATGAGCGGTGGATCGAAGGGCAAGTTAGGCGATAGCGCCCAGGTGATATCCGACTCGCTCTGCTTTTGCCACCCCAGCACTAGAACCTTATCGTGCAGACCTGCACCTATTAGCTCGGTGCCCACAATCGCAGTCGCCCCTCCGACCGACCCGGCCGTGTGCACCCGAAAGAGGGGCTTGCCTGCCATGCCCAGAGCCTCCGCCATATAGAGCTCCGGGCAAATCACACCTTCGATGGTATCGGGGGCTTTCCCGATCACAAGGGCGTCGATGTCCTTCCAGGGCAGGCGCGCGTCTTCCAGCGCACGATTACACGCCTCGCGGACCAACCCGACGTGATTGACGTCGAGGCGCTTGTCCGTGTGCTTCGTCTGTCCTATGCCGATCACAGCGCAACGGTTGGCCATCACTCCCCCTCCAGAACGCCTACCATGTTCTGCTGCAGACAGGGCCCCTGTGTAGCATGAGCCACACCCCGGTCCGCCTCGCCGCGAATTATCCGCGCGGCCACCTCACCGAAGCGAACGAGGCCAGCACCCATCATGGGATTCCCCTGGTGGATACCGCCCGAGGGGTTGATGACGGTGCCTTCAGTGATCTCCAGCTCCCGTTGCAGGATCCAGTCCTGAGGCGTGAACGGAGCATGAAGCTCCACGATATCGACCCGGATCCCAATCGCTCCCGCCGCCTCCGCAGCGAGTCTGGTCGAGACCGAGCGGGTCAGGTCGCGACGACCCAGCGCCTGAACGTCGATTCGGTGCTCGAGGCCGCGTATCCAGGCTGGGCGGTTACACAGCTCCCGTGCCCGGTCGCCGGCGGCTAGTAGTACGGCGCATGCCCCATCGGTGATGGGCGGGCAGTCGTGCTTTCGCAGGGGCGATGCGATAGTCGGTGTTTCTAACAACGCGTCGGGATCCCGCCGACCCGAGAGTTGTGCCAGAGGATTGCTCTCTGCATGCCGCAGGTTCCGTACCGCAATATCGGCGAAGTCACGCTCCGTACAGAGCCCCGCATCGAGAAGCGCCCGTG
>CAZZJX010000190.1:0-3603 GCA_964654845.1 uncultured Dehalococcoidales bacterium | reverse complement strand
CTTTTGAGCCCTTACCAAAGCAGCGCGCAAAGCCTTCCCCCAGGTCTATATCCCCAATGTTCATGGAGACGAGTTCCGATACCCTCATGCCACCAGCATACATCAACTCCATCATAGCGCTATCCCGTTTTGCCTCCGTAGAAGAAGACTTGGCAGGCTCGCTAAGTAGCGTTTCAATTTCATTAACGGAGAGAGGTTTAGGTAAGGATTTCCCTACCTTTGGTGAACTAAGATTCTCTGTAGGATCATTCTGGAAGACCCCCTCAAATACCAAGAAATCGAAAAAGGATTTTATGGCAGCAACTTTACGGGCTACCGTAGCCGATGCATAGCCTCTCTCCTTCAAGTCAAGGATGTAGCTTATGAGAAGATTGCGGTCTACGGATGCCCATTCAGGGCTGTAGCCTTTCACCATGGCTTGTTCTTCGATAAAACTGGCAAGCTGGGAAAGGTCATTTCTGTAGGCTTCGATGGTATTCGAAGAAAAGCCTTTCTCCGTAGAGAGATGACTCAAGAAACTATCAACTTCCTGTCTCATTGCATCACCTTGGTGACAGTATGACATTTTAACATAATGTTGCAAGAAATGCACTAGGGCAAAGCTTCCTTGACATCAAAACACAGACCGCAGTAGAATCCCACGAGTATGTCTATTCTGGCTATATGTATCGGCGTCGATCCAATCTTCTTCAAAATAGGTTCTTTCGAGGTAGGGTGGCATGGGGTCATAGTTGTCCTGGCTGTCATTGTCGCAATTGGGCTCTCCATATGGTTTGTGAGAGGGGCTGACGTCAAGAAAGAGGTCATCTATGGTGTTGCACCATGGGCGATTATTGGGGGGATTATAGGGGCCAGGCTGTTCCACGTTATAGACTACCTTGGGAGTACCTATATTAGCAATCCCATGCAGATACTGCAGTTCTGGTATGGGTTATCCATTTTCGGGGCGATTCTTGGAGGAACACTGGCTGTGGTGATATACGCCAGAATAAGCAACATCCATTTTGGGCACTTTGCTGATGCTGTGGCCCCGGCGGTGATCCTGGCCCAGGCTGTAGGGAGAATTGGTTGCACCATAAATGGCGATGCCTGGGGCGCACCGACGTCTCTTCCGTGGGCTTTTATTTATAACCATCCTAATGCTGCTTCAACCACCCTCTTCTGGGGGGAGCCAACACACCCATCACCAGTCTATGAGATTATATGGGACCTGATGGTTTTCGCCGTTCTATGGCGGCTGAGGGGACGGCTCAAGCCGGATGGCTCGTTGTTTCTGCTCTACCTGTCCCTGTATTCCTTCGGGCGTTTCTTCATCGAGTTCACCCGTGCAGTGACATCGGCACAGGTAAATCTGGGTGGCGTGCTGCATACACCCCATTTCATAGCCCTATTGGTGATGGCGATCTGTATTGCCTTGCTCGTCTATAGGATGCGAAAGGCGAGGGCTGTAGTTGAGCCTTCGGTGTTGGAGGAGACCTAGGCAGCCGGGGTGAAGTCCAAGATTTTGAGTTGAAGCGTGTTCCCACCGGCCCATTGGTCAACCTCTAAGTTGTAGACGATATCCAACTGAGGGGTGATCTCATCAGCAAGGTTACCCAGCCTGAAGGCAATGCCGTCCCAGGTCGCATCGCCTTCTCTCAATTTAAGCTTAAGGTGTTTTCCATCATTGCCCACATTGCGGTGCTTGACCACTTGGATACCCCGACTGATGAATGTTGGGTGGGGATTGGCATAACCGAATGGCGCGAGCTTTTGCATCGTCTGGAATGTTTTGCCGTCGAGGGAGGATAGAGGAATCTCGGCATCGATGGCGATCATTGGACGAAGGTCGAGAGATGAAAGCTGATTTGCCGCAATGCCAAGCATGCATTGGTGAAGCTGCTCCAAGTTCTCAGTGGCTACGGTGCAACCCGCTGCCATAGGATGTCCACCAAAGCGAGATAGGAGGTTGCTACAATCGGTCAGGGCAGCTATGATGTCGAACTCAGGGATGCTACGGGCGCTTCCTTTGCTCCACTCTTTACCCTGCTCGAGTACGATCACAGGGCGGTAAAACTCCTCTGCCAGCCTGCCAGCGATCACCCCTACCACCCCACTAGGGAAGTCCTTATCACTAACCATAAGAATGGGGGAGTCGGTCCCTTTGGCAATCAGCTTCTCCCGCGCCTTAGCGAGAACTACCTCGGTTAGCCTCTGTCGTTTCTCATTATTCCTCTCCAAAACACTGGCAAGCCTTTGAGCTTCCTCAATAGAGTCAGTCAGTAGAATCTCATAGCCAACAATGGCATGATCCAGCCTACCGGTAGCGTTAAGTCGAGGCCCTAGAACCCACGATATGATATGAGGATCAACGGCTGAAAGAGGAACGCCGGCACATTTGGCCAGCTCCCTCAGGCCCAGCCGGTTTGTGTTTTGTAACACATCGAGGCCCTGCTTCACCAGGTAACGGTTCTCACCTAAGAGGGGTTCCATGTCTGCCACTGTTCCCAAAGCGACCAGGTCCAAGAAGGTATCCATATTTCCGTCTTTGCCCCAAGAGGTAAAAAGTGCCTGGAGGAGTTTGAAGGCAACGCCAACGCCAGCCAGCTTGGGGAAGGGATAGCGGGAATCGGCTCTCTTGGGATCGACTACTGCGATGGCTTGTGGTATTTGTAGGGGCACAGTGTGATGGTCGGTGACCACGATGTCAAGTCCCATACTCTGCGCTGTTGCCACTTCAGGGGCGTTACTGATGCCGCAATCCACCGTGACCACCAGACTAACTCCTTCTTTGCGTAACCTCTCGAGGGCGGCATGGTTGAGGCCGTAGCCCTCTTCAACACGATGAGGAATGTAGGGGATAACCTGCCCTCCTAGGGAGGAGAGACCCTCAGTAAGGACAGCAGTGGCGGTCATACCATCGGCATCGAAGTCCCCATATATTGCGATTCTCTCTCCGGAAAGCAAAGCATCGGAGATCCTGGCCACTGCTTTTTCCATATCGGGGAGGAGGAACGGGTCGTTTAGAAGGTTCTCATCTGCGGCAAGGAAGGAATCTATCTGAGTTGGGTCAGTAATGCCACGATTGTAGAGGAGTTGAGCCATCAAGGGGGGAAGGCCTGTTTCAGCAAGCTGCTCCGCTGGTAGGCAGGGTGGCATCTGCCAACGGCTATGATTCAATCTATCATGCCTCATTATACCTTCGGATGATGAGGGTGGAATTGTGACCACCAAAGCCAAAGGCATTAGAGAGGGCCGTGTCAACCTTTGCTTGACGAGCCACATTGGGCACATAATCGAGGTCACAGTCTGGGTCGGGGCAGGTGAGATTTATCGTTGGTAATATGACCCCATTCTGGATGGTCATGACGCATATTGCCGCTTCAATGGCTCCCGCAGCACCCAGGAGATGTCCCGTCATCGATTTGGTAGAGCTGATGGGGATTCGGTAGGCTTGCTCTCCGAAGACGGACTTTATCGCCAAGGTTTCATTCTTATCGTTTAGCTGGGTTGAAGTGCCATGAGCATTGATATAGTCGATCTCTCCAGGCTCCAGTCCTGCCTTCCTCAAGGCCATGGCCATTGCCCGCGCGCCGCCTTCACCCTCCTCCGACGGCTGGGTGA
>CAZZJX010000189.1:0-3620 GCA_964654845.1 uncultured Dehalococcoidales bacterium | reverse complement strand
CGATAGGGAGAAGAACCCGGCAGCGAAGAGGAGGACGAGACCGAACGCCCACAGCAGGCCGAGGTGTACGTCTCCGCTTACCAGCGAGCGGGTGAGATGGACCACTGGTGTCAGGGGTATTATCCAGCTCAGGTTCTGCACTATCTCAGGAAAAGAGGAGAGGGGAAAGAATACGCCACTGAAGAAGAACATCGGCGTGATGAACAGGGTGAAGTAGTAGTTGAAGGTATAGATGGCCGGCACCATCGACGTGTAGAACACCGCAATCGAGGCGAAAACCACCCCCTCCAAGAAACAGACCAGCGGTATCAGTATCGCCCATGGCGAATGCACCAACTGGAAGGCTGCAGCGATGGTCAGTATCACCGTGCCGGTAAGCATTGATCGCGTTGCCCCCCAGAATATTTCACCGGCGATAACGTCCTCAACACTCAATGGGGTGGCGATGACGGCGTCGAAGGTCTTCTGATACTCCATACGGAAGAACGTGCCATAGGTGCATTCGAAGCTGGCGCTGAACATGGCGTAGCTGGCTATGATGCCCGGCGCAATGAACTCGATGTAGCGCTGCCCATCCACCAGACCCACATAGGCGCCCAGGCCAAGTCCCATGGCCACCAGGATGAGGATAGGCTCGGCGATAGCGCCAGGTGCTTCTGAATGCCATAGCCTGACGAAGACATCCTTGTTGCGTTGCCACATTCGGATGCAACGCCATGAGAAGAACTTCATTCGATCAGAGACCTCCCGGTGAGTCGGAAGAAGACGTCCTCCAGGTTGGCGGGCCGCTGTCGCAGCTTGTGCTCGTCCCCGACGATGCCACTCAGTGCATCCTCCTGTATGACATGGAATACGTAGATGTGGGTGCCAGCATCCTCGAAGTCGAGCCCGCGGCTCTCCAGCGTGTCCACGAGTTTGTCCCTCTCACGTGAGTCCACCTCGATCTCCCACACCTCACTCCCTATATGCCTGGCAACCAACGTATGGGGAGCATCGAGGTCGAGGATTCTGCCTTCATTCATTATCGCCACGCGATCACAGAGTGTCGCCGCTTCGTCCATATTGTGCGTGCACAGAATGCGAGTGACTCCTTGAGTATACAGCTCAGTGAGCTTGTGCCACACCAGGTGTCGCGCCTGAGGATCGAGCCCAATAGTCGGCTCGTCAAGGATGATGATTCTTGGGTTGTTGACGAGGCCGCGGGCGATGAGCAGCCTGCGTCTCATGCCGCCCGAGAGCTCACGAATCGCACTATTTCGTTTGTCTTCGAGCTTGAACAGGCCCAATAGTTCCATACTGCGGCGGCGAGCTTCATTTTTAGGTATGTTGAAGTAGCGGGCGAAGGTCATCAGGTTCTGCAACACCGTCAGGTCCGGATCGAGGTTGTCCAGTTGCGGCACAATCCCCATCATAGCTTTCGCTTCCCGGGCGGACCGCTCAAGGTCCTTGCCCTGCACCCATATCCGGCCAGCCGTGGTGGGTGACACAGCGGTTACCATCCTGATCAGCGATGTCTTGCCTGCCCCATTAGGCCCTAATAGCCCGAAGCATTCACCTTCCTCTATCTCCAGACTAACATCATCTACCGCCAATACGTCTTTGAACCGTTTAGTCAGGTCTTCGGTCTTAATAATGGCCATAACAAATAAAAATTCTTCAGCGTTAGCTTTGAGTCAATCATATCAGCTTCAGGATATGCTGACAACGTGGAGCACAGGCTTCAATATCGGCGAAAGAAGATGGGGTATTGCCAGTCATGTAGGCAAACGTGCATCCTTGCTGGAATCAATCCTGTCAGGTATCATAACCTTTAATGTATTAGCCAAGCGAAGAGAAGGAGATTAGGTGGACTGGAGCAATATCTTCCCCATTTTGTTTGCGCTTTTGCTCGCTGTGGGTTTACCTCTGGCCTTCAGGAGCTTAAAGAAGGGTGGGCAAAATAAGGTAGATGAGCTTTACCAGCACCTTCAAGGGATAGGCGTTAAGGCATCTGTACTGGAAAAAGACGCCAGCCAGGAGAAAACGAAACGGAAACGCTCCTGGGGGCAGAGGCTGGTAGGGACTATCAAACTGACAGACTACAACATAGATTCAATAGATGTTATCGGCGTGGCAAGCCAGTATGGGGTCAACTACTATCTCGATTTTTTGGTAAACAGGCCCAGCTTTATAGGGGGAAGCAAGAAGAAGAAAACCAAGATGAACACGAAGAAAAGCTCACTATTTAAGGGTAAAGTGGTTGATATTGAATGGAAAGGAGATGATTTCCTGGCCCAGAAGCTCAATTTCGACTACGGGCTGAAGGATAAGCTACTGCAAGCTGACCTCAGTACCCTCAAGGGCGGCATTTCCATCTACTATGAGCCAAAGCGTGACTATGCCAGGATCAGGACTAATTACTTCCTGCCCACGCCCGATCTATTTGAAGCTACGGATATGATCGCCAACCACGTGAAATCATGGTATTAAACGGCAGAGGTGAAGTGCAGCCCTCAAACAAGTCTGCATTTACCATCCACTCCAGCTTATCCTTTGATATTTAAAAGACCTGCCTTCGTATGCTTGAAGGTCAAGAGATGCAAGCAGGCAGCTAAGTTGTGATCACTTGGAGGGAGTCTCGATAGTTATGCATTGCAGCGGGCACACCCGCACGCAGGCCATGCACAGGGTGCATACCGTCGGTTCCGCCGCCACTACCCTCATCGCCTCGGGGGCGGCCGCCAGCTCAAAACCTTCCCTGATCAACGGATACCTGGTGTGCGGCACCAGCTTGGCATCGGGAATAATCACAAATACCTTGGTGGCGCAGATCTCCATGCACTTGCGGCACTCCTGGGGCTGAGTGCACTGCTCCCCAACGGTGATGACCGGCGCCTTCTTGTACGCCTCCAGCATTACTAATTCGGGGAAACCCATGTCCGACTGACGGATTCGCTCGATATCCTCTTTCACTGCACGCTCTCCTCATGCAGAGCAATGGGATGGTGCACACCATAGGGCTCCTTCTTCGGCAGGAGCGTTACCGTCTCCCGTTCCACCATCTCTATGGCATCTGTAGGACATACGCTACGGCATATCCCGCAGCCAAAGCAGTTGGTTGGCATGTGGACCACCTTTTCCAGCTTGCGGTCGAGACGAATGGCGCCGAACTGGCACTGCCTCTCACACTCGCCGCACCCGATGCACTTGTCGTTGTTGATACGTGCCACGTAGTAGCCTTCAACGAACGCGTCCTCGACGCCGTAGAGAAGACGCTGCCTCATCGAATGGCAGTACGGCATTTCACAGTTACACAGGGTGATAATGCTGGGGAAACCGATGGTGAACACAGTGTGTACCAACCCCAGTCTCTTCTCGTAGTCCAGCAGCAACTCCTTCATCTTGTCTAAATCAACAGGGTCGTAGAGGTAGAACGATTCTCGCTCGCCGCTGGTGAATATCCGATTCGCGAACATCTCCCGTGCATGCTCCTCCTTCGGCGGGTGTATGAAGAACATGCAGATTGGCTCGGTTACATCACCGCCACGCGTCCTCTTGCAGATACAAGTCATGTTCAAGCATATCAGATTCTCGCCTTCGTTAGCCTCCTTGGCAATGCGGAGGAGCTCCAGTGCTTCCTC
>CAZZJX010000188.1:0-3625 GCA_964654845.1 uncultured Dehalococcoidales bacterium | reverse complement strand
TTAATAGAATCCTGAATGCAATAGCTAATAGTATTAAAGCCCCTATTGCTTCAGCTCTTTTACCAATTAACTTGCTGGCTCTCCTTCCTAATATGAACCCGATCGTTGTAACTATAAATGCAATTATTCCAATTGTCGGGCTAGCCAGTGCAATATCTAACTTTAAGAACGCAAAAGATAGACCAACCGCCAAGGCATCAATGCTTGTTGCTATGGATAACGTTAGGAGAATGAAACCCCTGCTAACATCTGCCTCTTTTTCTTGGCCGTCTTTCGAGTGAAATGCCTCCCAGAACATCCTGCCACTGACGATTACTAGTAAGACGAAAGCTACCCAATGATCATAATCTGCTATGAATTCGACAACAGTTCTTCCAGCCAACCAGCCTAATACTGGCATCAAGGCCTGAAACAACCCGAATGAGAATGCTACGCGAAATATTTACGGCCAAGAATGGCTTTTTGTTGGAAATTCCGGCGCTTAATGATACAGCAAAACAGTCTGCGGACAGCCCTATAGCTATTAATATAATAGAGAGAAAATCGTTACCAAGCACTGCCCAATTATGATATACCAGGTAAGAATGTTAAAGAATGTTGGCAGAAATAACAAGACAGTCTGATAGTAGTACAACCACTTTTACTTCGGGATGTTCACGTGGGCTAATAACCATGTTTAACAATTCGCCAAATTGTTGCCCCCCTCAGAACTGGGTCATCTCCAGGGACTGGAGAAACTCCCGCGAAGTAACAACGCTTGCCTGTCGTGGCAATACCTTTTCCATAAGTACCCGTTGCACCTCATCATCCCGATCGGCGCAACAGTCAGAGAGCACTATTAATCGGTAATCTATGTCAGCAGCCCACCTTACTGTTGAGAGCACGCAACCGCTTGTTGAAATTCCCATCAGGACCAACGTATCGATTCCTTGTTTTCTAAGTAGTTCATCCAGGTTCGTAGTTGAGAATGGTCCGAACCGGCGCTTGGTAAGCACCGGCTCTCCAGGCTGAGGAGTTACCGCAGCGTGAATCTCGGTCTCCGGTGTCCTCTCTCCACGGCGCACTTCTACATAGACGACAGGAATACTGTCGTGACGGGCTTCTGTTAGAACTTCATTTGCTCTTGCCATGAGTTCGTTCTGGAAATCTTCTGAAAAAGAACTCAGTTGCCGGTTCTGGTAATCCATGATAAGAACCGCTGTCTTATTTCGGTTAAGTGATAATTGCTCTGCCATTTTCCCAGGCCTCCCTGACGCATATTAACAATAGCTGTCGTACTTTGACTTTGCCATTCCATTCCATCTGTATAGTGCTCATTGGCTTCGAAGATGACATTGTGGAGGTTTTGAAGGGTCTGGTCACCCCTTATCTCAATCTTGCGCCACACCTTGTGAGACTCCTTTGTGTGTTGCTTTATCATGCTAAGGTACTCTTAGAATGGCACCGCTGCTGGCTGAAGTCACCATGGCCGAGTATCTCTTGAGGTAGCTTTTTACCTCTCTCTTTAACGGAGGCGCTGACCACCTGGCCAGACGCCCGGTTATCTCATCATCAGATAGCCTGAGATTTAACATTTTCTTCGGAATATCGATTTCGATAATATCGCCTTCTTGGAGAATAGCCAACGGCCCGCCAGCCATAGCTTCGGGCGAGATATGTCCGATAGCTGCCCCTCTGGTAGCACCTGAGAATCTGCCACCGGTAATAAGGGCAACGTCCTTATCCAGACCCATCGATACTATGGCGGCAGTAGTCGATAGCATCTCCCTCATACCAGGCCCGCCTTTGGGACCTTCGTACCTGATAACCACCACGTCCATACTATGAACCTTACCGTCGAGTACAGCCTTTATCGCCTCCTCCTCGATATCGAAAACCCTGGCCGGCCCCTGGTGGGACAACATCTCCGGGCTCACCGCCGACTGCTTAACCACGGCCCCCTCCGGAGCCAAGTTGCCATAGAGAACGGCAATCCCACCCTCAGGGTAATAGGGTCTTTCCACAGGTCTGATGACATCTCCATCCGGTTTCTTAGCCCCCTCGATAACCTCGGCCAGAGTATTCCCGCCGAGAGTCAAGCAACCCAGTTGGAGCAGGTCTTTTCTGGCAAGCTCCTTCATCACTACCGACAATCCTCCGACCCGGTACAGGTCTTCCATATGGTAGTTGCTCCCCGGGCTGAAGTTGCATAGTCTGGGGGTGCGCCGGCTTATCCGGTCAAAAAGGTCAAGGTTCAACTCAACATTGGCCTCGTGGGCAATGGCCATTAGATGGAGGATGCTATTTGATGAACCGCCTACGGTCATATCGACCGTAATCGCATTCTCAAAGGCTTCCCTGGTGAGAATGGCTGAAGGAGTTATCCCTTCCTGCCATAGCTGCATAATCCTCTTACAAGTAAACTTGCCGAGCTCTATTCTCTTACCATAGACAGCCAGAATAGTGCCGTTACCCGGGAGGGCCAATCCCAACGCTTCAGCCATACAGTTCATGCTATTTGCCGTAAACAGCCCCGCACACGAGCCGCACCCCGGCGCGGCCGCTTCCATAAATTCCGTCCGCTACTCTTGGGTCATTTTTCCTCGAGCTACTTCTCCTGCCAGCTCAGCAACCCGGCTAATATCAATAGCTTCATCCCTGAATATACCGGCCTGCATCGGCCCGCCACTGATTAAAATGGCCGGGATACTCAATCTGGCCATAGCCATCATCATTCCCGGTGTGATTTTATCGCAATTACTGACCACGACCATGGCATCCAGGGCATGGGCCAACATCATTGCCTCAATACTATCGGCGATAAGTTCCCGGCTGGGCAGAGGATAGCACATCCCTGCATGGCCCTCGGTGATACCATCACAGATAGCGATGCTGGGGAATTCAAAGGGAGTCCCTCCCACCGCGATAATTCCCTCCCTGACCGCTTTAGCAATCTCATCCAGATGGATATGACCGGGCACAAGCTCATTCTGGGAGTTGACCACACCGACCAGCGGCTTGCCTATCTCCTCTTTGGTTCTCCCCATAGACAGGAATAGAGATCTTCGGTTCTTAACTACATCACTTTGCATGGGCATCACATCCTTTTCTTGACTGTTAGTTTACAGTAGGAATAGTACACTGTAAATCGTTAGCAATTATCTGATTAAAGGGGCTGGGTAAATGTCTCCCAGCCCCTTCTCGTTTGTATTGTACATTTTAAGCTTTTGTTGCATACTGCTGTTTTCGTGCCTACACCCCCCTGAGGTAGTCAATCATTGGTCCCGTAATCAGCGGCACCACATCACCAATCATGTGGGGCATCAGATTGTCCATAACTTTTGGCATAAGCTCCGGCATCTGCTCCCGCATATAGTCCGGCATTGATATACGCTCTTCCACACGCTGGAGCATGACAGGCATGACTTTGGGCATTATCATCGGGAGCAGTCTGGGGAAGAGTATCGGGAACATAGGCTTCATCAGATTAAGCGCGCCAGGAATTTTGCCCATAAAGCGCATCATCCTACCCATGCCAAACGGCATAGCGTCAATCATCTCGGGCCACATCGTACCCATCAGCAACGCGAATCCCTCCGGTGTCATCAGGGCAATCATCGCCTCGAAGACTGCCCACTGGCGTTGC
>CAZZJX010000187.1:0-3650 GCA_964654845.1 uncultured Dehalococcoidales bacterium | reverse complement strand
ACGTGGCCCGATGTCCATGACTTGCCATCCTGCGGGCACTCCAGTAATCAGCACGGTTTTAGACTTGGCCCGTGGTTCAAATTTGTCGGCAACTACGACATCGGTGGGCAGGAGGAGGTGAACCCCTTTTTCTGCGGCCTTTTCCATCAGTTGCTGTGCTAGGCCCACCTTATTGTTTTCAACAGGCGATTCGCCGACATCGTACTTCAAAGCCTTTAAAAAGGTGGAGCCCATACCTCCGGCAATGATCAGGGAGTCTACCCTACCCAATACATTTTCTATTACCCCTATCTTATCACTTATCTTTGCACCTCCGATGATGGTAGTGAAAGGGCGCGCTGGATCTTCAAGCGCTTTACCAAGCATATCGATCTCTCTCTCTATCAAGAAGCCGGCTACGCTGGTAAGATACTCGGTAACACCTACATTGGAGGCATGTTTCCTGTGGGCAGTGCCGAAGGCGTCATTAACATGGATATCAGCGAGTTGAGCTAGAGCCCAAGCAAATTTGGGGTCGTTCTTCTCCTCCTCGGGATGGAAGCGGAGGTTTTCCAGCATGAGGATGCCACTCTTTTTGAGTTTTCGTACTGCTTCTTCGACCTTGGGTCCGATACAGTCGGTGGCCATCTCCACATGTGAATTGAGGAGCTGAGACAGACGCTCAGCCACCGGGGCCAGCCTTAGCTCATCGACTACCTTTCCTTCGGGACGGCCCAAATGTGAGCAAAGGATCACTCGTGCCTTATTATCAGTAAGATACTTGATGGTAGGGAGCACCGCGCGAATTCGGGTGTCATCGGCGATAGCGCCTTTTTCGTCGAATGGAACATTGAGATCAACCCTCACTAAAATCCTTTTGCCTGTGACATCGATGTCTCTAATGGTTTTCTTGATCATTCCTTCTCCTCGTTATCCAACCATCTATGAACAAAAATATCAGGTGCTAGATATGGTCACCTGATATAGCGGACATATCGCTAAGCTCCATTAAGCATCGTCTTTCTGTACTCCCAGCTCTTTCTACTTCTTTGTTCCCACCAAAGAAGCAAGCTGAGGAAAGGCGCATAGAACCCGCTTCAATATCCCTTCAGTATCTAGATCATACTTGGCGCGAAGCGTATCCCGAGAGCCGTGTTCCGCAAACTCGTCGGGTAGTCCAATGCGCTCAACCTCAAGTTCGTGGATGGGCGAGCTTTCAAAAAGCTCAAGCACGGCGCTGCCAAACCCGCCCTTTAGAGCATTATCCTCGACAGTAACTACCTTCCTGGTTCGGCGGGCTGCATCCAGGATTAGTGATGAATCGAGAGGCTTGATGAAGCAGGCATTGATCACGGTGCATCCTATCCCTTTGTCGGCTAATCTTTGCGCCGCTTCAATGCATGGCGCTACAGTAGAGCCTATGGCGATGATTGCGATGTCATCCCCGGTCCTAAGCACTTCCCCCTTCCCTATGGGCAATTCGTGTAGCTCCTCGTCCAGAGGCACACCCAATCCGGGGCCTTTGGGGTAGCGAATCGCAAAGGGGCGGTTTGCCATCACTGCTGTGTAAAGCAGGTGTTGAAGCTCGTTCTCATCTTTCGGCGAGGCGAGAACCATGTTAGGAATAAAACTCAGATATGAGAGGTCGAAGGTGCCCTGGTGGGTCTTGCCATCTTCGCCCACAAGTCCCCCTCGGTCGATGGCAAAGATCACCGGCAGATTCTGTAGGCAAACATCGTGGATGACCTGGTCAATGGCACGCTGGAGGAAGGTAGAATATATGGCGACAATGGGGCTAAATCCCTGGGTGGCAAGCCCTGCAGCGAAGGTAACGGCATGTTGCTCACAGATGCCCACATCAATAACCCTTTTCGGGAACTTGTCAGCAACAATGCCAAGTCCAGTGCTTTCAAGCATCGCGGCAGTGATGGCTATTATTTTAGGATTCTCCATGGCAAGCCGGAGGACCGTTTTACCAAAGACCTCGCTATAGGAGGGGGGACTCTCTTTCTTGCTTTTATTTGGGGACACACCATGAAAACTAACCGCATCTGTCTCGGCAGGGCTATGCCCTTTGCCCTTCTTAGTGACCACGTGGACAAGAGTCGGCCTGTGAGAGTATTCTCTTACCTGGAACAGCACTGTCTCTAGTTCGGTGATATCATGCCCATCGATTGGTCCAATGTAGGTAAAGCCGAGCTCGTCCCAGAACATCGAGGGAATGATTATACCCTTCATGCCTTTCTCTACCCGTTTCCACACTTGCCGCAGCTTGGTCCCCATGGGCATTATTGCTGCCACGTGCGACGCATCCTCCCTGGCTCGGTGATAGCGGCGGTCGAGTCGGAGCCGGTAAAAGAGCCTGGAGAGGGCACCCACACTTGGTGAGATTGCCATCCCATTATCATTCAAGAGCACGATAAGCTTGGTGCCTAAGTGCCCTGCTTGATTCAATGCTTCAAAAGCCATTCCCCCTGCCAGGGCAGCATCGCCGATTACCGCTACCACGCTGTGGTTTTCTCCTGCTAAATCGCGGGCTATCGCCATACCCAGCGCTGCTGATATGGATGTCGAGGCGTGCCCGGTACCAAATGCGTCATGGGGGCTCTCCTCCCGCTCAGTAAATCCGCTGAGGCCTCCGTGCTGGCGAATGGTAGAGAAACGCTCCCTACGGCCGGTGAGTAGCTTGTGGGCATAGGTCTGATGTCCGACGTCCCACACAATCTTATCTTGAGGGCTTTGGAAACACCGATGCAGGGCGATGGTGAGCTCAACCACTCCGAGGTTGGAAGCAAGATGCCCGCCGTTGACACCCACTGTGGTAATGATCTCCTCTCGAATTTCACTTGCAAGCTGCTCGAGTTCGGAAGGGGTCAATTCCTTTAGGTCGGCGGGCTCATTGATGCGGTCTAATAACTTGACCATATTACTTTCTCATTTCGGAAAGCAAGACCATATTAGCAACGAAGAGCGATGTTTGTCAAGGAAGCTATTGCTGCTCCAGAGCCTTCACTTTCTCTAAACGCTGCGCGTGCCTTCCTCCTTCAAAATCAGCACTAAGATAGGCGTGGACAATATCCTTAGCCAAGTCTACCCCGATTACCGACCCACCGAGGCAGAGAACATTGGCGTTGTTATGTTGCCGGCTGCGTTGGGCGCTAAATACGTCGTGACAAAGGGCGGCATATACCCCGGGCACCTTGTTTGCTACGATGCTCATACCAATCCCTGTACTGCAGATAAGGATACCGTGGTCGAAACGTCTCTGTGCCACTGCCTGAGCTACGCTCCTGGCAATATCGGGATAATCCACCGCGTCAGTATCATAGCAGCCGAAGTCCTCGTAGCTATGCCCTTCTTCAGTAAGCAATTCGATGATTGCCTTCTTAAGATTAAACCCCCTATGGTCACCACCTATAGCGATACGCATTTCCTCCTCCTTCTAGCGTACCCTAGTGCCACAAATATGCTCGATCTCCTCGCGTCTTACGACCCCCTGTCTCAGCATCCTTGGTGCTTCCTCGGTGAGATCGACCACTGTAGAGTCCATCCCTCCGGGACAACTACCGCCATCGATAATAAAGTCAACTTTATCTCCCAATTGGCGACGAACCTCTTGTGGCGTGATTGGACTAGGGCGGCCGCTGAGGTTGGCACTCGTCCCGGTGATT
>CAZZJX010000186.1:0-3651 GCA_964654845.1 uncultured Dehalococcoidales bacterium | reverse complement strand
CGCCGAGGAGCTAACCGCCGATTTAGCCCGTAACAAGATAACCATCGTCAGCGGCCTGGCTAGAGGAATCGATGCCACCGCTCACCGCGCTGCCCTGGATGCGGGGGGAAGGACCATCGCCATCTTCGGATGTGGACTGGATGTTGTCTACCCCAGTGACCATGTCAAACTGGCCCGCCAGATTATGGAGCAAGGTGCCCTGGTGAGCGAGTTTCCCTTAGGTACCCGCCCCAAAGCGGAGAACTTCCCCAGAAGAAACAGGATTATGAGCGGGCTAAGCCTCGGCGTGCTCGTTGTAGAGGCAGGGGTGGGAAGCGGTGCTCGTATCACAGCAGACTGGGCCTTGGAGCAGAATCGAGATGTCTTCGCCGTTCCCGGCAGCATATTGTCGCCGGCGAGCCGCATACCCAACCGACTGATTCAGGAGGGGGCAAAGCTGGTAACAGACTCCCACGACATCCTCGAGGAACTCAATCTCACTATCGTGGCGCAGCAATTGGAGATGACGGAGCAGATTCCCGCTACCGACACTGAATCCCTGATTATGAAATACCTTTCCTCAGAGCCAACCCACATTGATGAGGTGGGACGCCAGTGTGGACTCCCCATCGCTACCGTCTCCAGCACTCTGGTGATGATGGAGCTTAAGGGAATTGTGAGGCAGGTCGGCGGCATGAACTATACCCTCATTCGGGAATCGAGGCAAGACTACCGGGTCAAGGTGGAGTAATGGCAAGAAAACTGGTTATTGTGGAATCGCCTGCCAAGGCAAGAACGGTAAGCCGTATGCTGGGAAAGAGCTATAGCGTCAAGGCCTCCATCGGCCATGTACGAGACCTGACGAAATGGAGGTTAGGGGTGGATGTCAAAGAAGGCTTCAACCCCAAGTACGAGGTTCCCAAGGAGAAGAGAACGGTGGTGCGGGAGATAACAGAGGCGGCAAAGAAGGCTTCCTCGGTATATCTCGCTACCGACCCCGACCGTGAGGGCGAGGCGATCTCATGGCATCTGGTTCAGGCGGCCAAGCTGAATAGCGCAAAGCGTGTAGTTTTCCATGAGGTCACCAATGAGGCAGTGGCGGAGGCATTCCGCCATCCCAGAGACATCGACATGGACCTGGTCTACTCTCAACAGGCGCGCCGTATCCTCGATAGACTGGTCGGTTATAAGCTCAGCCCCTTCCTGTGGCGTAAGGTAAGGCGTGGCCTCTCCGCAGGCAGAGTACAATCAGTGGCCTTGAGAATGATCGTTGACCGGGAGCGAGAGATAGAGAGCTTTGTTCCACAGGAGTACTGGTCCATCGATGCCGAGCTGGAAAAGGCCGCCACGAAAGAAAGCTTTGTTGCTTCTCTTGTAGGTCTCGCCAGTGGCAAGAAAATCAAGATTGGCAGCGAACAAGATGCAAACAAGCTTTGCACCGAGCTTGAGAACGCAAGCTATGCCGTATCCCAGGTACAAAAGAAGGATGCATTTCGTCAACCATCGCCACCCTTCACCACCAGCACCCTCCAGCAGGAGGGGTGGCGCAAGCTCCACTTCACCGCCAAGCACACCATGGCCGTTGCCCAGCAACTCTATGAAGGCTTATCTATCGGCGAGGAAGGCTCAGTGGGGCTTATCACCTATATGCGCACCGATTCGGTGCGAGTGGCCCCATCAGCCTTGAATGAAACTCGCGCTTTTATCAAGGAAAAATATGGGGACAAATTCCTCCCTCCCAAACCTCGCATCTTCACCAAGAAGGCGAAAGGCGCTCAGGAGGCCCATGAGGCCATCCGTCCCACATCGGTGAGGCGAGAGCCAGCCTCGATTAAGCGCCATCTCACCAGGGACCAATTCAGGCTCTACGAGCTCATCTGGAAACGAATGGTTGCAAGCCAGATGTTGCCCACTATACTCGACACCACATCGGTAGACATTGAGGCGAGAGATGGAAAGTCCTATCTCCTCAGGGCTAAGAGCTCGGTTGTCAAGTTCCCCGGCTTCGCAATCCTTTATAGCGAGGGCAAGGATGAGGCCGAGGATGAAAAGGCGGAGAACCCCCTGCCTGACTTGGTAAAGGGCGAATCCCTGAATCTTTTAGGGCTTTCCCCCGAGCAGCATTTCACCCAGCCCCCACCCCGCTACAGTGAGGCGACCCTGGTTAAGGCGCTGGAGGAAAGGGGGATCGGTCGTCCGAGCACCTACGCCCCAACCCTTTCTACAATTCAGGATAGAAGCTACGTTGAGCGGATTGACGGTCGGTTTCACCCCCTTGAGCTTGGCTTTGTGGTGACCGACATCCTTATCGAACATTTCCCTGATGTTGTTGACCTTGGCTTCACCGCTCAGATGGAGGAGGAATTAGACCAAATCGCCCAAGGTGAGAGGGGATGGGTTCCTTTTCTTCAAGATTTCTACGACCCTTTTGAAAAGACCCTGAAGGCTGCAGATGAGCGAATGGAAAGAGTCAAGGTAGCGGAGGAGACAACGGATGAAATCTGTTCAGTTTGCGGCAGACCTATGGTCATCAAGTGGGGACGCTACGGCAAGTTTCTCTCCTGTTCAGGCTACCCAGAATGCAAGAACAGCAAGCCCTTTTTGGTCAAGACCGGCGTCAAGTGTCCCAAGTGCGGTGGTGAAGTGGTGCAGAAGCAAAGCAAGAAAAAGCGCTTCTTCTATGGCTGCGCCAACTACCCGGATTGTGACTTCATTACCAGCTACAAACCTATTTCTCAGCCCTGTCCCGAGTGTGGAGGGCTGCTTGTAATGCGGGGTAAAAAGAGAGCGAAATGCCTCAAATGCGAAGCCAGTGTCAGCCTGGATGAGATAGAGAGGGAGGCAGTCAAGGTATGATCCCTCTTCTGTATAACAGCGAAAGCACGGACAGATTGCTTCAAAGTTACATCCGCTATCTGGAGGTGGAGCGTAATGCCTCCCCCTATACTGTGCGCAATTATATCCATGACCTTCGCCACTTCCTGGAGTTCCTCGGCACCGAGAAGGTGACAACGCTTGACGAGGTGGATCGCCACCTGCTGCGCCGCTATATCGCCTTCCTCCTGGAGAGCGGATTCGAAAAGACAAGCGTAGCACGAAAAGTGAGCGCCTTGCGCTCCTTCTACCGATATTTGATAAGGGAGAACATAGTCTCCTCAAACCCACTCGCTACCATCTCCTCGCCGAAGCTGGAACAGAGGCTCCCCTCGTTCCTCTCCGGCGAAGAGGTTATTCACCTGGTCGAAGCGCCTGATATCTCGACCCCACTGGGGCAGCGGGATAGGGCGATACTGGAGCTTTTCTATGCCTCCGGGCTCAGGGTGAGCGAGGTTGTGAGAATCGACGTAAGCAATGTCAATTTTGAAGAACGGGAGGTTCGCGTATGGGGCAAGGGCTCCAAGGAGCGAATAGTGCTCATGGGCAAGCCGGCAGCCTCAGCCCTCGACCTCTATCTTCGTGAAGGTCGCACGCAGCTTCTCGGCAAGTCAAGGACTGAAGCCCTGTTCCTCAATCGATACGGGAAGAGGCTCTCCGAGCGCGCCCTCCAGAAGACACTGTTAAAGTACGCCACCAAGGCAGGCCTTGATAAACGGGTTCACCCCCATTTGTTGCGCCATAGCTTTGCCACTCATCTCCTCGACGGTGGGGCCGACCTCAGGGTGGTTCAGGAGC
>CAZZJX010000185.1:0-3651 GCA_964654845.1 uncultured Dehalococcoidales bacterium | reverse complement strand
GGGTAATGATGTGGTTGTTGGAGCAGGTGCGACGGTGCTTGGCGCCATCACTGTTGGGGACGGCGCTAGAATAGGCGCCGGCTCGGTCGTGGTGCAATCCGTGCCTCCTGAGTCGGTGGTAGTGGGTGTCCCCGGACGAGTTGCGGAAGCAGGGAAGCCAACATTGGCTTTGGAACATGGCAAACTGCCAGACCCGGTCAAGGAAGCAATCGAGCATGTATTACAGAATGAGGAGCAGTTAACCGAGCGCCTGCAGAGGATCGAGGAAATCCTCAAGGTTACCGATACCCCAAGCCATGCTACCAAGAAAAAAGGCAAAAGCGCTAAACATCAAGATATGGCACATGGGTAAAATCAGGATTTCCGGAGGAGAAATTGACAAAAACAATCGCAGAAATCAACGAAAAGATCCGTAAGGGCCAGGCTGTGGTAGTCACCGCCGAGGAGGTCATCGACCTGGCCGAGAAAAAGGGCGTGGCGAAGGCAGCCCAGGAGGTGGACGTGGTAACCACAGGCACCTTCAGCCCCATGTGCAGCTCCGGCGCCTTCTTCAACGTAGGTCACTCCAAGCCGAGGATTAAAATCGGTGGTGGAAGAGCCTATCTAAATGACGTCCCCGTGTATACTGGAATCGCCGCAGTGGATATATTCATCGGAGCCACTGCCATGCCTGATGATGATCCGAGAAACAGGGTTCATCCCGGACCGTTCAACTACGGCGGCGGGCATGTTATCGAGGAACTGGTAGCAGGTAGAGATGTAAGGCTGGAGGTAACCGCCTACGGCACTGATTGCTACCCGAGAAAAAGGTTGCAAACCTTGATCAACCTGAAAGACATAAATGAAGCGGTGCTGTTTAACATCAGAAACGCATACCAGAACTATAATGTGGGGGTTAATGTATCGGATACTACTATTTACACCTACATGGGGGTGCTCAAGCCAAACCTGGGCAACGCCAACTACTCTACAGCGGGGCAGCTCTCACCCCTGTTCAACGACCCCTACTACAAGACCATTGGCATCGGGACGAAGATATTCTTGGGGGGTGGCATTGGCTATGTCTCCTGGCACGGTACACAGCATAACCCCGATGTGCTGCGCTCCGACAACGGGGTGCCGAGGAGAGGGGCGGCAACGCTGGCAGTAATCGGCGACCTGAAGCAGATGAGCCCACGGTGGCTGGTGGGAACCAGCATGCTGGGCTACGGCGCCACCCTGACTGTGGGCATCGGCGTGCCCATACCCATCCTCTCCGAGGAGATTTTGCGATACACCGCGGTGAAAGACGAGGAGATCTTCGCCGCCGTCGTGGACTACAGTGAGGCTTATCCTGGAAGGGGCTCGGAAATCCTGGGAGAAGTAAGCTATGGTGAACTCAGGAGTGGGAAGATAGTGATTCAGGCAAAGGAGGTGCCCACCGCATCGCTATCAAGCTACCCCAGAGCAGTGGAGATAGCCAACACACTGAAGGAGTGGATTACTAAAGGGGAATTCCTCCTTACCGAGCCCGTAGCGCCCCTACCCGGGGTTGAGGCGGGAATAACCTTCAAGCCCCTAAACGAGCGCCCGATAGAGGAAGCTCAAGAGAACGAATAGATTTTTCGCACCTTCAGTTACTTTCCAGGGCTTGTAGCCGCTCAGGCTGCTAGAATCCCCAAAGTCGTTCTGGAATGCTTTGAACAAGCTAATAATAATTGATAGAACCGAGGCAGGTCGTGATCAGGGTCCAAGTACAGGTGTTCCTTAGTCTAAGGAATGTGATCGGTCAGCGTGAAGTAGATTTGGAAATACAAAACGCTAAGTTAAGAAGTGTGCTATCTGAGTTACATAATAGATATGGGGACAGGATTCAGCCTCCACTCATTGACTCTAAAACGAAGGAGGTGAATCCTTACTATCTAATGCTGATCAATGGGCGTGATCTTAGAAATTTCCCTGACCGCCTCGATGGGGAACTCAGGGAAGGTGATGTGGTGCAACTATTCCCACCGGCTGCTGGGGGCTAAGGGCTTATTATAAATCACGAGCGGCCGCTGGGAAAATGAGAGTAATCGGGAACGGCCGAATAGAAGGAAGGTAGTGATGGCAATTTCGAAGAGAATAGTATTGCATTTCCCTTCTCGCCTGGTGGAGCAGCCGATAATCTACAAGCTGGTAAAGGAATACAACCTGGTGCTTAACATCCTCAAAGCCTCAGTGACACCCAAGGAGGAGGGGCTCTTGATCCTGGAACTCTCCGGCGCCCGGAAAGACTACGATAGGGGTATCCAGTATCTAACCGACGTGGGGGTAAGGATTCAGTCTCTGGGTCAGAACATTATGCGCAACGACGCCAGGTGCACCCATTGTGGGGCGTGTGTGGTTATCTGCCCCACCAACGCCCTCGCCCTCGACCCCAAAACCAGGATGGTAAACTTTCACGAGGATAAGTGCACCGCCTGCGAACTATGCGTGCTGGCCTGCCCCCCGAGAGCAATGGAGGTTCACTTCTAGTGTACCAGCCCCGAACCTACCGCCACTGGGTTAAAGATGAGGACCTGGTTTCCTTCAAGGTAATGGTGAAGGAAACCGACCTGTACCTCAGGGCACGAAGAAACCTGGAGCAACAAGCACTGAGAGCAATCCAAAAATACCGCACCGCGTTGGAGAATTATATTTGCAATCACCCCACTTTCCTGACTTCGCTGGAGCCCCTTACCGTGATAAAAGACGCCCCAGCGATGGTGAAGGAGATGGCAGAGGCGGCACAAAGAGTAGGGGTTGGTCCTATGGCCACGGTGGCCGGGGCGATCGCCGAAAGGGTAGGCAGGGACTTAATGAAACTGTCACCAGAGGTGATCGTGGAAAACGGCGGCGACATCTTCATGAAGACCCTGAAGAAGAGAGCTATCGGGGTTCACGCCGCTGACTCCCCATTCACAGGGAAAATCGCCCTGGAGGTCGAGCCCGAGGAAACACCGCTGGGGATTTGCACCTCCTCCGGAACGGTAGGGCATTCGCTGAGTTACGGCAGCGCCGATGCTGTTATCGTACTGTCACCTTCTACTGCACTGGCTGACGCAGCAGCCACCGCCATCGGCAACCTGATTAACGAAGCAGGCGACATCCCAGAGGGGATAGAGTTCGCCCAAAAAATCGAGGGGTTAAAGGGGGTCTTGATCATAAAAGGCGACAAGCTGGGGATATGGGGCGAAGTAAAAATCTCCAGTCCGGACAAAGGGGAAAGATTCACAGATAAGGACACAATAACTTCAGAGTGTGCTATCGGAAACTCTAAATGCTAATCTCTAAACCCTAAACAAATTCAAAATGACTCAAGACAAAAATCCCAAACGGTATGATTTAGAAGAACGAACCTTGACATCTGCCAAAAAAGTAATAGCGTTTTCGAAGATCCTTCCAAGAACAACAGCAAATGTTGAAATAATCAAGCAGCTCATCAGGTCATCTGGTTCCGTGGGAGCTAATTATATGATACCGCTGAAAAAAAGGTGCAGGATACTTCCTGCCGGGGGTCTGGGGGTGTCCCCCAGATTTAAAAGTCCCCCAAGATTGGGGGATTAGGGGGTTGATTGAGACCATTTCAGTATTCTCGAAGATAGAACAACAGGAATAATAATATAGTATGCGGAGAATCCAGTTAGGAGC
>CAZZJX010000184.1:0-3658 GCA_964654845.1 uncultured Dehalococcoidales bacterium | reverse complement strand
CACGTCGACATCGGCTTCATGCAGCGTATCAGGGACATCAGCCTCAAGGGCTCCAGTATCTATGTCTCCCACTTCCTGTTGAGTAAGCCGCCTCTCGTCCGCCCCAAGTTCAAAAACCCAGACCAGGGAGATAAGCGCCTTTTCTTCGGTGGATGTGGCCCCTGCGACTCGAGGGAGCTATACTTCGAGCACATAATGGATATCAATGGGCGCAAGTCATTCCCCTCTATGCCACCGGAAAAAGTGCCCTGGATCATGGTACCGCACGAGGAGGACGACTCGCGAGTCAGGCGCCCCGACAGCTACCTACTTTCTCCCTTCTACGTCATCGTTCCCCCGCCGGAGTACCTGGTTGAGGGCCCAGAGTCCATGCACAGAGAGAAGGACAAGTGGGACACCTATATGCGCAAGGCCCTGGGCACTGTAGTGGAGAACCTCGAGGACGACCTCATCGAGCAGTGGTCGAATCCACCCTGGGAGTCAGAGCACCGCAACTGGGGGCTCCTCGGTGGTGGCTGGTATACCACCCGCCACTGCTCTGACCAGTGGTCTGAGAACCGCCCTCTGCCCGAACTTTCCCGCTACCGCGTCCCGTCCATTGACGGACTTTACCTCTGCCATCAGTCATCTGGCCACCCCGGTGGTCTGTTCCTGATGGCAATACCATATAACCTGATGCACATACTCATCGAGGACGGCCTCGTCGAGCCCGGTGACTGGTGGTACCCATCGCCGTGGTACATACCGCAGGAGGGCAA
This sequence comes from uncultured Dehalococcoidales bacterium, assembly GCA_964654845.1. Taxonomy (GTDB): domain Bacteria; phylum Chloroflexota; class Dehalococcoidia; order E44-bin15; family E44-bin15; genus DAOUVR01. The sequence goes on along the minus strand of CAZZJX010000184.1, from coordinate 2,900 downwards.
GATATCGGCGGTACCTCGTTAGTATAGAGAGTAATCAAACATACTAAATATGGAAGGAGAATGATATGCCAACGACACAATGTGGGCAGACACGAACGGAGCCAGGACGGGGACCTTTTGATGAGTTTCCCGTTGAGAGTGAGTGGGACGTCGCCGTCATAGGAGGCGGGCCCAACGGGCTAATGGCAGCAGCTTATCTGGCTAAGGCTGGGTTGAAGGTCGTCGTGCTCGAGCGCAGGCCGGAGGCTGGAGGAGGGCTAGCCACCGAGGAGGTACTCTTCCCTTGCTACTACACCCATCCACATGTCCTGTACCACCTGATGGTGGACTACATGCCGGTACTAAAGGACTTCGACCTCGACGTTCATAGCCTTGTCTGGATCAAACCCAACTACCAGACAGGCATGGCATTCGATGACGGCACGTCGCTGCTCCTGACACGCATGGTAGCGGATACGTGGGATTCCTTCGCCAAGCATTCATTCAAGGATGCGGTTGCATTCGGCAAGCTGATTCGGACCTGGCAGGAAATCGTCAAGGACATTATCGGACCGCTTACCTACATACCTGCGCAGTCTCCGGTGGAGCTGAGTGTCACTCTGAACCGCACCGACGTCGGCCGCGAGATGCTGGAACTCGCTGAGCTTAGCCCGCTGGAAATCATATCCGATGCCTTTGAGAATGACAAAATCCGTGCTCTGCTGCTATATGCCAGTTGCATGTGGGGACTTGACCCCAAGGAGAGCGGAGTCGGTTTCTTTGTCCCCTTGCTTCTCGACCGTGGCATGAACAAGTGCTACTGCTACGGCGGGTCGCACAAGTTTGCTGGCGCCCTGATACGGGAGATTGTCAAGGCGGGGGGGATAATTTTGGATGCCGCCGAGGCATGCAAAATCATCATGCAGAACGGTCGTGCTATCGGCGTCGAGACCACCGAGGGGCACACCATCCGAGCCAAGGCCATCATCTCTACTCTCGACCCCCACTCCACCTTTCTTGACCTTGTTGGCGGAGATAATCTGCCCGGAACGTTGAAGGAGTCGGTGGAGGGCTGGAAGTATGACAAGTGGAGCTACTACACACTGCACGTTGCTACCAAGGAGCGCCCGCAGTATGCCTGCGATGACCCCTGGGTCAGCGAGGCCTTCATGACCGTGTTAGGTATTGAGAGTACCGATCAACTCCTGGCCCATTGGGAGAACGTTATAGCAGGCAAGTTGGGAGACAATTTTGGCGGGCATGCCACCTGCCAGACCTTCTTTGACCCATTCCTCAGCCGAATACCAGGCGACCATGTTTCCTTGTTCCAGATGCAAGCCCCCTACGAAATCGAGGGCGGCTGGGACAAGCGAGGCAAGGAACTGGAGGAACAGATACTGGCCAAGTGGCAGAAGGCAGCCCCCAACATGACGCGGGATAACATCATTAAAAGCGTTTTCGAGACGCCAGTGGATATCGAGGTCCGTTTCCCGCAAATGCGCCGCGGCGCCATCAAGCACGGCGATTACAACCCTATGCAACTGGGTAATTTCCGTCCCAACACAGACTGCTCCGGCTGCGATACACCCATCGAGGGGCTATATGTGGGTGGTGTGTCCACCTACCCAGGCGGGCTGGTACTGGGCGGGCCCGGCTACCTCGCTGCCAATAAAGTAGCCGAGGACCTGAGCGTTGCCAAGTGGTGGAAGCCTACGCGAGAGATGGAGCGGTACATCAAGACATATCTGGAATGAGCCTGAGGGCCGAGAGCCCTAGAGGTAGGGTACCAGAAGGTGGCGGAAAAGAATAAGCTACACAATACGGGGGATTAGGCAAAGTGAGAGTATGGTCAAAAGGGCTAGGGAAACAAGCGCTAAATCTGGATTTCGGCAAGTGCGATATAGCCTGGGAGGGGAATGAGGTCTTAATCAAAGGCATTCTCCGAAATGGTGGGACTATATGGAAAGCCAAGGTGACTTTCACCAAGGGAGACCTTCCCGGGCTCATGCATCTTGTCTTTTCGTTCGCTATGGTGGGTCACCTCATAATCAACTTCATCAGCTTCTTTACCTTTGTGCGCGATAAGTTCATTTTGAGGCGTATGGGACTTAAACAGAAGGAAGGCGCTTCACAAAAAGCAGCTTCCAATAGTTGATAGAGGGAATTATAAGGATGAGAGTATGGTCACAAGGACTGGGAAAGCAAGAGCTAGTTCTAGATTTCGCCAAGAGTAACGTAACGCGTGAGGAGGGCAAGATATTCGTTAGAGGCATCGTACAGGAACCGGTCAACTGGCAATTTGAGATAGTAATATACAAGGAAGATGTGCCGGGGTTCTATCATGTCTTGTTCTCAGTTGCCGTGGTGCGCTACTCCCTGAAGAACTTAAAGGATGTATTCAAGTTCATTAACGACAAGTTTATCAAGAGGCGGATGGGGCTCAAACCGAGCGAGAGCAAGAGCGCAAGTTCATGAGAGACGCTTTGCTCTCCTCCTCTTGTTAGACTGAGAACTGGATAGATTGGCAACAATCGGCCCAAATCTTGATATAAAGATATAAGGCTGTTTGAGAATGTAGTTGCCCAATTTATTGGGTAGCGTCTTATATTGTTAATAGTGTATTGATCAGGCAACTACGAAAATTGGAGGTCAAGGCTCTCCAAACACCCTCAAAACCAAGACACGGAAAGGAGGCAAAAATGGATGGATATGCGGGCACGATACTTACAGTCAACTTGAGTGACGGGAAGATGACAAAGGAGCCACTAAGAGACGATCTGGTGCGGGACTACATCGGGGGGGAAGGTTTTGGCGCCCGACTGCTGTGGGAAAAAGTGAAGCCGGGGATAGACCCCCTGTCCCCTGAGAATGTACTGATACTTTCCACCACCGCCTTCAGTGGATCGGTATTCCCTCCCGGC
>CAZZJX010000183.1:0-3674 GCA_964654845.1 uncultured Dehalococcoidales bacterium | reverse complement strand
TTCTTTAGCCAGTTGCATGGTTCTACGTAATGCATTTTCTCGCATCTCTGAGGTAATGATTGGCAGATAGATGGGAGGGCCAGCCGCCAGCACTACCGTTGGCTGCCAGGCGATAATTATCTCTATCGCCTCGTCGTTCAACATCTGGATATCGGAGGCGTGCACAAAAACACCGTCCTCATCCTCGATCCTGGTCATCATGACGGTGGCATTGCGTCTGCTGTGTTCTCCATGGGGGACAGGGACGGAGAATCTCAATGAGCCGTCGCTCATCCCTTCGGCAGCAGGCAAGGCGCGGTCGAGCCTCTGGGCTAACGACTTTGCCCGGTTGGCCTGATTGAGGGAAAGGTCGCTTGTCCCTTTTGTCCAAAATCTAGCGTTCTTGCAGGACTCGATAACCTGTTCCACTGAAAGCTGATATGGGTTGGCGTTAACCATTGGATGATGGTCGCCGTGATAGTGGCTAATTACAACATCGGTTGCGCTCTGCAACGCCTTCTCGATGGCGGTTTTCACAGCCTCAGATGCGGCAGCCTGGACCGGGTGAGGCAACAGTCCGTGTCTCCTGTATCCCAGTGCAACTCCAGGGTCGATGACTATCTTGCGCTCTGCAGTCTCAACCATGCAGGCGAGGCTACGTACTCCTAGCGATTCCGCACCAAGTATTTCTATATGAACGGCTAGCCTCCTGGTGGATGCGACAAGCCATGTCACAGCGACTCAAAGATATCACAAATCCTCCTCTGTAATTATGCTGATGTTATTTCTCTTTAGCAGAGCTGCGGTAACTCCATCGCCTTTAACAACGCTATATATACATTTGCCATTTTCATATTTCATCTGCTGGGTTTCACCACAGCCGTAGGAAGGGCTTCGTTGTTTCAAAATGGCGTCTTCTATCCCATATGCCCTTGCTATCTGCAGCACTTCATGGGCGCCCTTTACAAAACTTTGCGTTACATCCTCGCCTTCGATGTTGTTAAGCTTGCTTTTTCCATCAATAACATCGTCGCCGCTGCCATTTGATATTCCGCTTCGCTCTCTTGGTGTGGGCAATCCGCCCAACTGTTCGGGGCAAACTGGAATCAGTTCCTCATGCTTAAGGAGCTCTATAACCTTATCATTGAGCCTATTCTCTCCATCATATCTACAATTAACCCCTATCAAACAAGCCGAAACCAGCTTCACTCTTCACCTCCAGGCCAAGTGTAATAAGCTTTCTATCTTTTCGCAAGGAATTTAATTCCCTGGAGTGTTCTAAACTGCACAATCCAATCCCTAAGTATTATAATGGACAGTAGACCATGTCTGAATATTATGGGTAGGTTGGAGCCCTTCCGCTGAAGGGCTCCAACTAAGCCTAGACAGATGCTCTGGGCTAACCCGTGTGGTGGGTAGACGCCCATAAGTGTTTGCCAAGCTTTTGAACAGCCTCTGTAGCTGTGAACATAGGGGGTAAAATGAACGAAGAGCTTGGGTCTTCCATGAATGATTACACACTCCTTGACCGTCCTGAGATTGTGCAATTCATCTTCTACCCGCGAAAGGATTTCTCTCCAGAGCCCAGGGTGGATAATGCCACAAACCATTTGATCCCTGTAGATGAGGGTATTTCCATTTCCTGCCGTTTCTATTTAGCTGATGGGGCGGCAGCTAACATTCTGTTCTTTCATGGAAATGGTGAGATAGCCAGCGATTACGATAACATTGCTCCCCTTTTTACTCAAATTGGGATCAACTTGTTCGTGGCTGACTATAGAGGCTATGGTTCAAGCGGAGGAACGCCAACATTTAGTGATATGATGAAGGATGCTCATCCCGTATTCGACGGCTTCAAGCGTATACTGAGGCAGGAGGGATATTCGGGGAGCTTTTTTGTCATGGGGCGTTCTCTGGGGGCCGCTCCAGCTATTGAACTCGCCTTTAACTATCAGGGCGAGATGGGGGGATTGATTATTGAAAGTGGATTTGCCAGTGTTGGCAGGTTAGTTGACCTAATAGGCGTTCCTGTAGAGACGCTCAGCTTTGACCAGCAGAAGCTGTCTTTTAACGTTGAACGGATACGCTCAATCACTATCCCTACTTTGATAATCCATGGAGAATATGATAACCTCATTCCTCTCCAGCATGGCAGAGACCTTTACCAGAGTTCGGGCGCTAAGGATAAACGGCTACTGGTCATACCGGGGGCTACCCACAATGACATCTTCCTGGTTGGCATGGACGATTATCTCAAGGCGATGAAGGAATTTGTAGCGACTTATATCTAGATAATTCTAAACTACATTTTGGGGTGAAGATATGGATGAGCAAGATACAGAGGTGACCGTAAGTCAGACAAAGCTGTCCTTAGTGCAAGGAGACATCACAAAGAAGTCAACCGATGCAATCGTCAATGCTGCCAACTCAGGCCTGATGGGAGGTGGTGGCGTAGACGGTGCCATCCATCGAGCAGGAGGCCCGGCTATTCTGGAGGAATGCAAGCAAATCGTATCAAAGCAGGGGCGCTTACCGACGGGCGAGGCTGTCATAACTACGGGTGGAAACCTTAAGGCAAGATATGTAATCCATACCGTTGGTCCTGTCTGGCGCGGTGGCACTCAGGGAGAAGCTGAGCTATTGGCGAGCGCGTACCGCGAAAGCTTGAAGCTAGCCGCTGAGAAGGGGCTGAGCAGCATCTCATTTCCTTCGATAAGCACCGGTGTGTATGGCTATCCCGTCGATGAAGCGGCAGAGGTAGCTCTGGCTTCGGTGATAGCCTTTATTCGGGATATTACATCCATCCGAGAAGTGACCTTTGTTCTTTTCGATAGCAACACTTACTCAAGTTACTATCAGGCTCTGAAGAAGCTGGTGCCCGAGAGGTGAAATGGTAAGCTGCTGAAATGGCCCTGCATATTGAATATGGAGCTGGCCCCTGAGAGCATTTTCCCCGACGAGTTCGTCCGTGCTCTTAGCTTCCCGACTCCCAGTATATCCCAATTCATTCAAGGAGGTATGCTGCGATGCAATACAAGAATATCTTAATAGAAAAGAAGGGCCATATAGCGATCCTCACCCTTAACAGACCGGAGAAGCTAAACGCAATAAATCTAGAGCTGAAGAACGAGCTCTACCAGGCGCTGGATGAGTTGGAGGCTGACGGTGATGTTAGAGTTGTAATTATGGCTGGTGCTGGCAGGGCATTTTCATCAGGCCGTGACAGGAGCGCATCCATATCAGAACTGCCTGAGTTTTTAAGTCTTAAGGAAGAGGAGAAATTATTAAACTTTGATAAGCCTATAATAGCTGCAATACACGGTTATGTCTTGGGCGATGGCCTCCAGCAGGCATTATTGTGCGATATTATCGTGGCCTCGCAGGACGCTATTCTCGGTTTTATAGGCCCTCAAATAGGGGGATTATGTTTTGCTGCCTTCACAGTTCTTCCTGCTGTGGTGGGAAGGACTAAAGCCAACGAGTTGCTTTTTACCTGTGACCGAATAAGTGCTGAGGAGGCTTATAGAATTGGTCTGGTGAATAAGGTAGTGCCCCAGGAGCAACTCATGCCGACGGCTTTGGAGATGGCCGAGAAGATCATGAAATCACCACCGCTATCGATAAAGTATACCAAGCGTGCGCTGAGGACGGCGTTGGCTAATGATGCGCATAAGAGCGCCCGGGAGGAAGGATGG
>CAZZJX010000182.1:0-3682 GCA_964654845.1 uncultured Dehalococcoidales bacterium | reverse complement strand
GACTAGAAACAGGCATCATAGGGGAAGCCAGTTTTGCCATGCGCGTGGTAGCATGATATTGGAAGTAAGAGGGATGACAAGCATGAAAGAAAAATCTCTTCTATTTAATCCAACTCTTACTCCAGTCGGCCAAATGGTAGCCCTGGGGCTTTTAAGCCGAGGCAGGGCCTAGAGAGGGGGTGTCAGTGATGCAGTGGCAATTCATAGTAGCGTTGGTGGTAGCGATACCCATCATCCTCGTCCCAGTGGCCTTCTTGTGGTACCTGAATATTGGCGGCATTTACGCAGCCGTTCAGGGGGCGCGAAAGCGAAAGGCTATCCGCGAGGAGGGTATCAGAGCGGTGGCTGAGGAGCACCATGCCGACGAGGAACTCGTTGGTACTAGGCGATAACACAATCCACCTAGCAGAAGCAGGTGGCAACCGTAGAAAGGAGCGATTGAAATGGGATGGCCGGTAATATTGGCGCTGGTAATTGCGATACCTCTCATTCTTTTCCCAGTGGCCTTCTTGTGGTACCTGAACATGGGCGGCATCTACGCAGCCATCCGGGAGGCACGAAAGAGAAAGGCTGCCCGTGGGCGTAAAGCAGGAGAGGTTAGACAAGTAGCCGTTATCGGCAGGCGAGTCACGTCGGGCATCTTGAGCAGACCGGTGCGGATCGTCGCGGGTATTGCCACACCGGTGGTCGTTTACGGCGTGATAATATGGCTAGCTCTTGCTGGCCTCGGGTGGGCGGCTGCGCTGGCCGTGGGGTTGGCAATACCCATTGTCCTTATTCCAGTGGCGTTCCTGTGGTACATGAACGTCAGTGGCCTGTATCGGGTCATTCGTGCCACACGGCAACGGCAAAAGAGGCGGGCGGAAGTACGGGCTGAGGCGGTGAAAGAGGCGGAGGAGATTGTTCGGGGCAGGACAATGGTGGGCATGGCTGGGGAGGAATTGGTAGGGCATCAACGTAAAGGCCTCCTTGATGAAGCTGAGACGAAGGGAGGGACTTTGTGAGGTGTTACAGGGTGAATCGAGTAAGGGGGGGTAATTAAGTAATTGCCCCCCTTTACTTTTTTGATTCATCCAAACAGATGGTAATATAATGGAGTTGGGATATAACGTCATAAAGGCTGGTGTGCGATGGAGACAAAAGTGCAACGTAGTAACACTCTAGTAGAAGAAATCTGTGCCATACCTGGTGGCGAGGGCATCCGTGATTGTATTCAGTGTGGCACCTGCTCCGCATCTTGCCCGAACGCGAACAGGATGGACCATACCCCCCGGATGCTCATTGCCATGGCACGGGCTGACATGCGGGAGGAGGTCTTGTCCAGTAACGCCATGTGGTTTTGCGCTTCCTGCTATCTCTGCACAGTACGTTGCCCTAGGGATATCAAGCCGACTGAGCTGATGCATGCTCTGGAGTGCCTGGCTGTCCGCCGGCGCCTGAGCAGTGAGCGGACACGTACGCCCATCATGTATCGAAGCTTTAGCGACTTTGTATATAGCATCGGGAGCGTCCCAGAGGTGGGGTTCATGATGTGGTTCTATCTCCTGAGCAATCCATTGCGTGCCTTCAAGATGGCACCTCTGGCGCTCAGTTTGATTAAGCACGGGCGCATGTCTATCAGAGCCAGAAGATTGAAGCCGGAAGCAGAGCGCCAGCTTAGAGCCATTCTGGACAAGGCTGAAGTACTGGGAGGGATGTCATGAAATATTATACCTACTTTCCTGGCTGCTCATCTTCAGATGGAGGTGCTAAGGCATATGGCTCATCTGCACTGGCCGTCGCCAAGGCTTTGGATGTGGAACTCGTAGAGCTTGAGGATTGGAACTGCTGCGGTTCTACACCTTACACCTCCGTTGACGAACTGGCTTCCCTTTGCACCTCAGCTCGCAACCTGGCGCTGGCTGAGAAAAGAGGTCTTGATTTGGTAACACCCTGCAGTTCTTGCTATGTTATCCTGAGCAGGACTAATTCACACCTTAAGGAGTACCCTGAGCTTAGGGTCAAGGTAGATGAAGCACTGGCAGCCGGTGATCTGGAGTATCATGGCACTGTTAGGGTGCGGCACCTACTTGATATTATTGTGAATGACATTGGCCTTGAAGAAATCGCCTCCAGGGTTAAAAGAGATCTTAGTGGTCTAAAAGTAGCCCCTTACTATGGCTGCCAGGTGGTGCGGCCCCAACCAAGCTTCGATCACCCGGAATCCCCTCAATCTCTGGATCGCCTGATTAAGAGCCTGGGGGCGGAGGCTACTCCATTTCCACTCAAGGCTCGCTGCTGTGGGGGGTCTCTGATCATACCTGAGGAGGATGTCGCTTTAGGGCTGACAAACAAACTGCTCGATTCCGCTGTCGGTGGCGGCGCGGAGTGTATTATCACTGTCTGCCCACTGTGCCAAACGAACTTGGATGTATACCAGGGGCGAATCAACAAGAAGTTCAAGACCCATTATGATATCCCAGTCCTTTTCTTTACCCAACTGATGGGTCTGGCCATGGGAATGGGAATCAAGGAGCTTGGTATAGAGAAGTGTATAGTCTCGGCCGAGAAAATACTGGCCAGATATATTGAGAGATGACAAGGGGGATAGAATGGAACGAAGAATAGGCGTCTATGTCTGTCATTGCGGAGCCAACATCGCTGCCACGGTAGATGTTGAGCAGGTGGCTGAATTTGCCAGGGGTTTGGACGGTGTCGTGGTGGCCAGGGAATACAAGTTCGTCTGCTCAGACCCCGGGCAGGAGCTCATAAAGAATGACATCAAGGAGCAGAACCTGGATCGTATAGTGATAGCTTCTTGCTCGCCACGGCTCCATGAACTGACCTTCAGGCGCACCATGGCTAGTGCGGGCTTGAACCCATATCTGATGGAGATGGCCAATATCCGAGAGCAGGTAGCGTGGGTGACTGAAGATCGTGAGCTTGCAACTCTGAAAGCTAAGGCGTTGGTTAACGCCGCAGTGAAAAAGGTCTCCTATTACCAACCGTTGGAGACCAAAGAAGTACCAGTTAACCCTAACACCTTGGTCGTAGGTGCCGGCATTGCTGGCATCCAGGCGGCCCTTGAGATAGCCAACTCTGGCAACCTCGTGTACTTGGTAGAGAGGGAACCATCTATCGGGGGCCATATGGCCCAGCTTGACAAGACTTTCCCAACCCTCGATTGCTCAGCCTGAATACTAACACCGAAGATGGCCTCGGCGAGGTCACACGAGAGCATAGAGTTGATGACATATAGTGAGGTTGTGGAGGTTTCAGGCTACGTGGGCAATTTCAAGGTTAAAATCAGGAAAAAGCCGCGTTATGTGGACGAGGATAAGTGCACCGGCTGTGGCGTCTGCCAAGAGAAATGTCCCTTTAAGGCAGACAATGAGTTCGATGTCGGGCTCGGTTCGAGGAAAGCTATCTACACGCCTTTTCCGCAGGCAGTGCCTAACGTCCCAGTCATAGACCCGGATTCCTGCGCCTATTTCTTAAGGAACAAATGTCGTGCTTGCGAGAAATTCTGTGAAGCTGGTGCCATCGACTTTGAGCAAACAGAGAAGTTTGTGGAGGTGGATGTCGGGTCCATCATAATTACCACCGGTTTCGACTCCTTTGATCCGTCACCAATAGTCCAGTATGGTTATGGGATTTACGACAACGTCTATACAGGCCTCCAGTTCGAAAGAATGAGTAATGC
>CAZZJX010000181.1:0-3696 GCA_964654845.1 uncultured Dehalococcoidales bacterium | reverse complement strand
ACGCTGTTTAGCAGTGAGGTGGGGATACGCTTTTGGCGCTCTTCAAAGAGCTCTCTGGCGGTGGCAATGACCTTTTCCACCCCTTGCTTGAGCTTGGCGGAGGTAAACAGAATAGGCGTATAGGGCATAAACTTCAGCCTTTGCTGGACGTACCGGGTATATTCTTTACGGTCTGACGTCTCTTCAACCAGGTCCCACTTGTTGACTACCAGTACCATCCCTTTGAAGGCTCGCTGAATGTAGCCGGCGATGTGAGTATCCTGTGCGGTAAGGGGCTCGGTTGCGTCGGCGATGAGGAGTGCCACATCCGCCCGGTCGATGGCGCGCTGCGCCCGCATCACGCTGTAGCGTTCAATGCCGCCCTCGATTCTCCCCCTCCTCCTGATGCCGGCAGTATCGATAAGCAGCATACGCTCGCCATTATACTCAAAAACGGTGTCTATGGCATCCCTGGTAGTGCCCGGGGTTTCGGTGACGATGGCTCGCTCCTGCCCTATGATGGCGTTTAGCAGCATGGATTTGCCCACGTTGGGGCGGCCCACGATGGCCACCTTCATCATCTCAAGCTCCTCTTCAGGTGGGGCGTAGGGCAAACTTTCCACGACTTTGTCGAGGAGTTCATCGATGTCGATGTTGTGGTGGGCGCTTATGGGCAACGGGTCGCCTATGGCAAGCTGGTGGAACTGCTGGGCCTGGTAGCTGCGCTGCTCGTTGTCCGCCTTGTTGGCGGCAAGCACTACCGGCTTATCGCAGCGGCGGAGCATTTCGGCGATATCCCTGTCCATGTGGGTAACCCCGTCGAGCACATCGACCAGGAAGATGATGGCATCGGCCTCGTCGATAGCCACCTCCACCTGTTTTTTCACGCTATGGCCGATATCCGTATCCGGGGCGACCAACAGCCCGCCGGTGTCGACTATGGCGAAAGCATTTTCGTTCCAGGTAATGTCGGCGTAGAGGCGGTCTCTGGTCGTGCCTGGCTCATCCTCGATGATGGACAGACGCTTTCCAACCAGGCGATTGAACAGGGTGGACTTGCCTACATTTGGCTTGCCAACGATGGCAACGATGGGTTTGGTCATTTTGTTCCCAACAGCTTCACCAGGATCGCTTTTTGCATGTGGAGCCTGTTCTCCGCCTGGTCGAAGACCACCGATTGAGGCGCATCCAGAATACCCTCGGCGACCTCCTCGCCATGATGCGCCGGAAGGGGGTGCATGAAGATGGCGTCCTTCTTGGCCAGGGCGAGAAGCTCGGCATTTACCTGATAGCCGGAGAAGGCGCGGTGCCGACGGTGCGCCTCCGCCTCATGCCCCATGCTAATCCAAACATCGGTATAGACTACATCGGCGCCCTGAACCGCTTTGTCAGGCTCTTCGGTTAACACAACCTGGCCTCCGTTTTTTCGCGCCTGTGCCAGAACATCGTCGGAGGGCTGGTAGCCTTTCGGGGATGCAAGCCTGAAGTCGATTCCCATTAAGGAGCAAGCCAGGAGCAGGCTGTTGGCGACATTGTTGGCATCTCCAATATAGTTGACTATCAAACCGGCAAGGTCACCCTTCTTCTCATAGATGGTCATAAGATCGGCAAGGATCTGGCAGGGATGCTCCGCATCGGAGAGGCCATTTATTACCGGGACGGTGGCATACTGTGCCAGCACCTCGACGCTCTTATGGGCGAAGGTTCGGGCGACGATGCCGTCCACATAGCGGGATAGCACTCGCGCCACGTCGGAGATTGGCTCCCGCTCCCCCAGACCGACTTCGGCTGGGGACAGGTATAGCGCATGCCCGCCAAGCTGGTGCATGGCGACATCGAAGCTCACCCGCGTGCGCAGTGAGGGCTTCTCAAAGATGAGGGCCAAAGTCCTTCCCTCAAGTGGTTGCTTTCTGCCTCCTTGCTTCAGTTCGATGGCGCTCCTTATCAGGCGCTGGATTTCCTCAGAGTCAAGGTCAGCAATAGAGAGTAAGTCTTTCATTTCATTTATCCCCGTTCGATAGTGGCCATAGTATAGCATAAACAGTTGAAGCCTTGCTGTTTTCCCCACCCACCCTACTACTGAGGGCATCCCCTCTCCCTTGTAGGTCGAAGACTCGACTCTGGCGAGGGGGTGATGTATCCCGTCCTCATCCCTCCACCGAGATTGCTTCGGCGCTGGAGCGCCTCGCAATGACAGTAATATACAGGGCTCCAACCCACCCTACTCCTGAGGGTATCCCCTCCCCCTTGAGGGGGAGGGTTAGGGAGAGGGTGAATGTGAAGGAGCGCTTCCCCCTCCCTCTAACTCCCTCCCTCCAGGGGAGGGAGAATTTACTCCCGCGCCTGGACAAATCAACAAAACCGTTGTTAATTACCTTTTCCGCACTTCTTGCTATAATAGGGCGGGAATTATCAACAAGAGCGGGAATGGAAGATAAAAAGCCTTTACTTGTCCTCTTCGATGGCAATGCACTGGTGCATCGTGCCTTTCATGCCTTGCCTGAGCTGGCGGTGAGCCGGACAGGTGAGCCGACAGGGGCGGTCTTTGGCTTTGCCAGCATGGTGTTGAAGGTGCTCACCGAGCTAAGACCGACGCATTGCGCTATCGCCTTTGACTACCCCGCCCCCACATTCAGGCATCGCCAATTTGCCGCCTACAAGGCGCATCGGCCGCCGACTCCCGAGGATCTAAAGGTTCAGTTTGGCCGCGTGCACCAGTTAGTGGAAGCCTTCAATATCTCCAGCTTTGAAGTGGAGGAATACGAGGCGGACGACATTCTCGGCGCCCTCTCACAACAGGCGTCGGACGAGGATGTCGACACCATCATCGTTACCGGCGATTTGGACACATTGCAGCTTGTCTCTCCGAGGGTTAAAGTACTCACGCCACGCCCGGGAAGAACGTTCAGCGATACCATACTCTACGATGAGGAGAAGGTGTCGGAAAGGTATGGCATCTCTCCTTCCCAGGTCGCTGACCTGAAAGGACTGAAGGGTGACCCTTCTGACAATATCCCGGGCGTTAGCGGCGTTGGCGAAAAGACAGCGGTGAAGCTTATTCAACAGTTCGGCAGCGTGGAGGGTGTCTACTCCCATATCAATGGAGTGGAACCGGCGAAGCTGCAGCAGAAATTGAAAGAGAGCGAGGAAGTGGCGAGGCAAAGCAAGTGGCTCGCCACTATCGACAGTGATATGCCCGTCGACCTCGATCTTAGTGCCTGCGCCGCTTCGCCCTTCGATAGAGACAAGGTGATAGCGCTTTTTCGGGAGCTTGAGTTCACCAGGCTGCTGGACAAGCTCCGTGGGCTGGAGGCTGAGGGGGTCGACGCTGCGCCAGCGGTGAAGGAAGAGACGCTAAAAAGAGACTATGAAATTATAGCTGACCTCGAAGCAGTTGACAGTCTCGTCGCTGAGCTACAGTCCGTCGCCTCCTTCGCCATAGACCTGGAAACCACAAGTATACAGCCTATGTATGCCGGTCTGGTGGGCATCTCACTATCGTGGAAGCCAGGCAGGGCCTACTACGTGCCGGTGGGACATCTCACCGGTGCTCAGCCACCCATGGCCTATGTCCTTGGTAAACTCAAGCCCATAATAGAGGACCCAGGCGTAGCCAAGTTGGCTCACAATGGCAAATACGATATGACCGTGCTTGCCGAGTATGGGATTGAGCTCCAGAACTTGAGTTTCGACACCATGATCGCCGCCCATTTGCTG
>CAZZJX010000180.1:0-3720 GCA_964654845.1 uncultured Dehalococcoidales bacterium | reverse complement strand
CATCTGCACACGCTTGGTATGAAGTCCGGGTTTACTTTCATCAATGACATCAACAATGACATTAGTAACGATAAATAAATTGACTTCAAGTGCTACGCTTTTGGGGACGTGAAGAAATGACTCGCGTATGGCATTGACTCCAACAATGTCAGGATCTTCGGGATTCCATTGCAGACTGCCATCTTCCGTAAAATAATCGGCAAGCTCCGAATGATCACGTTGACGGATTAGATGCAGAAACCTACACGAGAGTCGTGCACATTCCTGTTCAATCTGGTGGAGTTCCATCTTTTTAACCTCCTTTCCTTATGGGGAGAGGCTTTATAGCCCTTATTCCGGACATTAGTCTGGCCAGTATGCCCGTTTTTCCTTTCTTCGCTGCACCATAGCGTCCCACACCACCCCTCAGCCTCGGGTCCAGCAGGTCCCTCAGGGCGTCGCCAAACATGTTCAGGCAGTAAACGACCATAGTCAAGGCAAGACCAGGCCAGAGAGCCAGCCATGGCGCCATCTCCATGTATTTACGTCCTTCCATGCTGAGCAGACCTCCCCAGTCGGGCATCCCGGGTGGCAGACCGAATCCGAGGAAGCTCAAAGAAGCCAAAGCCAGGATTACGCCTCCTACGCTCATGCTGAATCCAATGATTATGATAGGCATAACATTGGGGATAACATGTTGGGCAAATGTATGCCATTTTGAGCTGCCAACCGACTCCGCCGCCTCAAAATACACATTCTCTTTTATGGCAAAAACGGCGCCTCGGATTACTCTGCTGCCGCCGAGGCCTCCTGCTATCCCCATGACCAGTATTATCTGTGTTAAACCCCGCCCCACTATGGACATCACGGTTAACAATATGAGCAGGTACGGGAAGCAATTCCAGGCATCGCAGATTCTCTGCACAATCAGGTCAAACTTACCACCAAGGAATCCTGAAGCGCCACCTATCAGGGTACTGATGGTAATACTGATAGTGGTCACCGCCAGACCGACAAGTAACGAAATACGAGTCCCGTAGATGATGCGACTGAAGAGGTCCCGGCCCAACTGGTCGGTACCCATGAGATACTGGGTTGATGGGCCTTGCATCCTGTCTACCAGGTGTGTTTCTTCATATGGATAGGGAGCCAGGGCATCGGCAAAGATACCAACAAATATCAATAGCACTACTATAATTCCGCAGACAGTACCCAGTGGTTTCTCTTTGACCAGCCTGATAAAGAAACCAGCTAGTTTGCCGCGTCTCTTAGGCGCGCTTTTCGCCGGCAGTATCGCTGTTGTGTCACTCATATTATCAATTTCGCCCCTTTATTTATATCGGACCCTAGGGTCCAGATAAGGATAAATCATGTCAATCAAAAGAATGTTAAGCATAACTATAATGGATAGAAAAAGATTTATTCCCTGGACCACCGGGTAGTCTCTGTTATTGAGAGCAACCAGAAAGAGACGCCCTATCCCCGGAAGGGCAAATATGTTTTCCAGAATAACGGAGCCACCTACCATGAGAGGCATTTGCGCGCCTATCAGGGTAACTACCGGGATGAGGGTATTTTTAACGACGTGTCTCATAATAACTACCCTCTCCTTGAGACCCTTTGCCCAGGCTGTTCTGACATAGTCCTGTCTGAGCACCTCCAACATCACAGTGCGCATCAATCGCATTGTACCTGCGGACATGGCTGTCCCCAGAATTATGCTGGGAATGATGAACACCCCGAGATTTCCCAGCGGGTCTTCGGTGAAAGGAATTACCTCTATCGGGGGAGACCAACCCCACCAGATTGCCGGGTATATCATGACCATAATTGCCAGCCAGAAGTTGGGAGTTGCCATACCAATGATGGCGATAGTACGCCCTATGTAGTCGGCGGCCGTATCTTGCCGCATCGCCGAGTAGATACCGACTGGCAGGGCTATCACCAGCCCGATGATGATTGCCAGGGCGCCAAGCTCAATGGTCACCGGCAATCTACCTATCATCTTGTCTTCTACCGTCCAACCTTGTTGTAACGATTCGCCAAGGGTGCCGTGCAGGAATATACCTTCTAGCCAGCGTCCATACTGCACGTAGGCAGGTACGTCTAATCCCAGTCTTTCTTCAAACGCTTCGCGGTCAATGTCCAGCGAGCTGCCGCTTCTTCCTATAGCTTCCACCATCATTACGTCTATTACATCGCCCGGCATGAAGCGAAGGCTGAAAAAGACCAGCAGGCTCAACATAAACAGGGTGGGAATTATGAGCAATAACCTTCTGATGAGATAGGCTCTCATGTGGTACACCTCGTCATTTTCGGATTAGAACTGAATCTCTTCCCGGCAATTTCTTACAATCAATCATCACGGCTATACTATCTAATGCCTGCCATTGCGATTCCCCCCGTCATTGCGAGCCCTTCTACTGAAGGGTGTGGCAATCTCGTTCCCCCTTAGTCATTCTGAGCCAAGGGCAAAGCAATCTCATTCATTGATATTCCTTTGTCTCATAACCTTCCTGGCAATTTCATAACTGCGCTTTGCCAGCTCCGAAATCTTGCACTCATTGTAGCCGCGCACAACACTGATGAGCCGGTCGTTCAATACTCCCACCCATTTTTCGGGAAGCGCGTCAGCACCAAGCATCATCCCACAAACTGAACCGGCCGTGGCGCCGTTGCAGTCAGTATCCCATCCACCACGCACAGCAACGACAATACTGGTCTCGTAATTACCCTGACCGGCCATCAGTCCCATCACTACCAACGCAGCATTGTTGATGCTATGAACCATGTGATAGTGCCCATACTTTTCATTGATTTTTGCCCAGACCTCTTCCCAGTCGCTCAGTTCCTTGCTCCATTTAACTACGTCTCGGACCGCTTCAGCAAGGCGACAGTTCCGGGGAATCTCGGAGAGGCCAATCCTGATAACCTCTTCCACATCACTGGTCACAAACGCGGCTGCCAGCATTGCGGCAACAAACATTTCACCGTAGATGCCATTCTTAACATTAGAAAGCACCGCATCCCTGAAGGCAAACTCCGCGGCTTTCTCCGGCCAGCCGGGAGTCGCATAGCCCCAGGCATCAGCGCGAATCTGGCCGCTAATCTCCTCATTCTTACGGTGCTGCCAGGGATGGGGATTGTTCATCAGATAGCGGTATGCCACAAACTTCAATCCTATATAGAGATCTAAGTCCGGTAATCGGTCAAGCAAGGCCTCGGCTACATTACGTGAGGTAAAGTCCAGCCCGTAGCTCTCCAGAACGTGCAACCCTAGAACCGTGTAATCCTGGTCATCGTCGATTGCTGCGTAATGAATTCTACCGCGAGTGCAATCAGGATCACGCAGTTTCAGTCCCTCAGGATGCCCATCCACCAGAGGGACGTAATCATTCAGCGGCAGTGCCTTTGCAAATTGAAGATAGCTATCAATTTGACCCTTATTCCAGCCCCTCTCCATAGGCTTTCCCAGGACGCAGCCGGCAGCTCGTCCTAACCATGCCCCGTAGATGCGGTCAAGCATCTGGGCATCCGTGAGATTCAATTCCATGCGGCGCGGCCCGTCGGGACGTTCGGCACGAATCTCATCCAACGTAGATGGTTCTACATAGGGAAATGACTCTGCGGGTTGCAGGTTTTCGAGGTTGCACAGGATAGTGTACAGTTCTACCCCTCGTAAGCCGTCGCTCCTTCTTAAGGCACGCTCAACACACTCCTCGATCGCTTCCACATCGCACC
>CAZZJX010000179.1:0-3732 GCA_964654845.1 uncultured Dehalococcoidales bacterium | reverse complement strand
CAGATGGATATTTACGATTGAGTATGCTCCAATAACTGTGTGTAGACAGAGCACTGCGGCTCTGTTTCACAAAACCGTTACAGTCAAGCACTGAATAGGTATAACCTCTATCTAATACTTCTTTCATTATATCCTCTACCAGTCCTCCATCGTCCATAACCGGATAGAATGCCTGGTAAAGTTCGACGTTGCCAAGGGCCTTCTCTATCCTATTGAGTTGTGCTTCACTGACAATTTCAACCTGACAGATATCAAGGTGCCTAACACCGATATCTTGGATAATAGGCAGCATCTCAAATAGCTTCCCTCGATGAGGAGGCCAGGATGGGGTCTCAACTGTAACCACAGGGATATGCTTGACCGCCAGTCTCAAGTTGTCATACACAGTATCGGAGAAATTCGTCGCTCCCAGATGAACTCTAACCTCATCAAAGCCCGAATCTTTGAGTCTTAATATATTGTCCAGATTCAACAAGGTCCCATTGGTATAGACTTTGGCCCATCCCCTCGTTCCCATAAACGGGTCAACTACATGCCTGAAGAATCGCATGAATTCTTCGAGGATCGAAATATAGAACAGTGGTTCGCAAACGCCGGTAAATTCGTAGTATTGCATCTTGGCATCGGTAGTGATCATCTGCCTCTCTTGTGCCAGATACTTCTGTATTATGCCTTGCCATTCATCCCCCAGATTGAATCCTTCCGGCAGCATATAGTCCTGCCGAACTATGTGAGGTTCAAAACAATAGACGCAATCTCTATTACAAACGTCCGGTAGTCCTACATCTCTCCCCAGCAGAAACGCACGATGATATGCGTCTGAATGAAAACATCCATAGCACCCGGGCGAAATGTCTTCTCCTACATAGGCACAGCTTCCATGGCATGCGAATTTCAGCCCTTTGAGTTTCTCCTGCCTTTCAATCTTGTTTTTGTAGGCTTCTTGAATTGGAGTGATTCTTATCATTGCCTGGTCCTGCGTTATTTGAGTGAGCGGGAGGATAACAAATCTAAGAATAGACAGTCATTCAGCAACAGCGACGAATCCTGCATACTTACACGAAGGCACAGCGATGCTAGGAAGTGGCGACTCTATTATGTTGTAGCTTGGCTGCAGAATACTCTCTCTTCACGCCTTTTCATCAAGATACAGGAATTTGGCAGGGTTTGTCTGAATCATTGTCTTGATGTCGTCTTTCTTAATGCCAAAGTGTATCATTGCACGAACAAGCATTCGCCAGCAGTCGAGAGCGTCGCCGAAGAAGGGTTGGCCACCATCGGTGCAGGGAATGACATAGTCCGGCCCGACTTCCGCCATCCACCCAAGACCCTGGTTCGGGTCAATCATAGGCCAAATAATGCTGGGCAGGACTTTGTTACCATCTACCTGTAAGTAGCAGCCAAGACGAATCAATTCTCTGTATTGCTGGATTGTGGCGCGCTCCGGCATCGCAGCCCATGGAGCTGCATGCATCCAGAGCAGATGAGCACCAACCTCAGAGGCATATTGCGCCAGAGGCAGGATACGATCGTACGTCATGGCCGCGTGTCCCGTCATCACCGGTATCTTATATTGAGCGCAAAGCCGTATGACCTCTTTCACTTCACTATCCAGTTTGCCATGCTCATCGAACATGCGGAGATCCGGACCGCAGTTCTTGCCTCCATAGGTTTGGCACCAGAATAGTACGGCCCCAAGATTGGGATATTTATCTATTAAGTGTATCTGGTCAGGATGATGACTCCACGCCAGTATATGGGCTCCCAGACACCGGCAAGCATACTCAAGCTGACCATCACTCACCATTTCATCTACTCGCTGCTGAGCAGCCCAGGCTTGCCCTACGGTCGGGAAGAAATGGTCCTGGCTAATGAAGGCGCGCATCTTTGCTTTGGAAGCCTTAACAGCGTATTCGTTTATGTCATTCGCCCTGGGCACGTAGTCCGGGTAGAGGCGTACCTGAGTGTCTATGGAGTTTTCCACGAATTCATCTTCGACACCCATGTAGATATCATAGAACATTTCATAGATGAAATGACCGACCTGACCCGAACGCCCAGCCTTTCGAATGTCCCAAAGTCTATCGTAGGTCCACTTCGCCGGGAAGTCTGCCTTTGCCACTCCTTCCTTGCTGACCGCCCTATAAGTGTCTATAGCCTCTTTCGGCGGAGCGTTAAATCTCTCATGATGATCGCGTTCCTGTTCGAACATCTTTGGATTGTAAGCTTTTCCTGGCATTTGGTTTCCTCCTTAAGTTTTTGGCCTTTCTCAATCAGTAGTTTATTGCCACCTGGGGCTCGCTACCAGGTTGTCGTGCCACCATCAACATAAATAATCTGTCCAGTAACAAAATCAGATGCTTTAGAAGCCAGAAAGACTGTCGGGCCAATCACATCTTCAGGAAACCCCCAACGACCCAGTGGGATGCGGGCCCTCATTGTTTTGGCAAACTCAGGATTGGCTAAAGCTTGTCGCGTTAAATCTGTCTCAATCAGCGTAGGAGCGACCGCATTGACAAAGATATTATACTTTGCCCACTCGCAAGCCAGTGTACGAGTAAGCGTATCGACAGCTCCTTTACTGGGACTGTACGCCACTGCACCTGATGGAGCTCCATATCTGCCGCGCACCGAAGACACATTGACTATCTTGCCGCTCTTCTGTCTTATCATGACCCGTCCCACCGCCTGGCAGCAGATAAAGGTACCGAAAGCATTGTAGTCCATGACCTTTTTCCAGTCTTCCAGCGGAATGCCTTCAGCCGAATTGCGAATGTTAATGCCGGCGGCATTGACTAGAATATCAACGTGCGAGAATTCCTTGACCACACGATCAACCATGTCCTTCACTGAACGTTCATCAGTTACATCAGAGGCAACCGCCAGAGACTTCTTGCCCATAGCCTCGATCTCCGCAGCTACAGGCTCGAGTTTGCTCAGCGTACGACTTGTTACGACTACATCTGCGCCATGCCTTGCTAGACCTATGGCCAATGCATTGCCGATACCCCCAGCACCACCAGTAACAATACCCACCTTTCCCGTCAAATCAAAAAGGTCAGCCATTATCTCCTCCTTTCGCTCATGAAAAGCCACATCTTTAGAAATTAACCTTGTCCAGTCCCTTTAAGCCCAGCATCTGTCTTGCTTCGTCAGGCGTTGCCGGGACTATGCTCATCTGTTCTGCCATGGCAACAACTCGGGCTACCTGTTCAGCACTACCTCTTGCGAGTCTACCATATCCGGCCCACAAGCTGTCTTCCATACCGACCCGAACGTGACCGCCCAAAGCCAGCGTAACCGCAGCGATGGGGATCTGATCTTTCCCTACGGCAGCTACCGACCAGGTGAAGTCACCCAGTACTTTTCGTGCATGTTCAAATACAAAAACGAGAGTACCGGGCGTTGCTGCCATGCCACTCAGTCCACCCATCACAAACTGAACGTGCAGAGGTTTTGAAACATAGTTCCGCATTACCATGAACTCGACTGCACCAACCTGTCCTGAATCCCAGATCTCGATTTCCGGTTTCGTATCATTTTCCCTGCAAATCTGACTGTATTCCCGCATCATTTTGTAAGTGTTCGGGAAAACAAGGTCTTCCTGTTTGACACGTGCCTCTTCCCAGGCAAACTTGAAGCTCTTCATCCTTTCCCCAACATGTATCATCGTACCGCTCAGTGAGCCGCAATTCAGGGTAGCCAACTCTGGCTTGAATTCAGGCACTACGG
>CAZZJX010000178.1:0-3733 GCA_964654845.1 uncultured Dehalococcoidales bacterium | reverse complement strand
ATCTTATCCCTCATTTCACTGGGATATGCAGCGGAATCACCCGAGAAGGGCAGGGTGGAGCTCAGCGAGCTTGTATCTTACGACAGATACGCCGATAAGTAGCGCATATATTACCCACAGTTGGAACTGGCCTTGTCGCAGGCTGACTGCAGTTCGGTATATCTGTTACCACCGATGGTATGATTCGGGGTGGCTGCGTCGCCCTCCGTGGCGGGGAGCGTTTGTCGAGAATCGGGGTTGTCATTGGGTTTGCTTGAGTACATAGCAGATCACGCCACTGACCTACTGGGACATCTATGGGAACACCTGAACATTATCGGTGTTGCTATCCTTGCTTCTCTGATAGTTGGCGTAACACTTGGGATATTCATAAGCCGACATGACCGCCTAGCCTCTGTTGTTATTTCCATAGCTGGCGTCATAATGACAATTCCGAGTTTAGCCATGTTTGCATTCATGATCCCCCTCCTTGGCATCGGACTGGAGCCAGCCTGGGTAGCTCTAGCCCTCTATGCGCTGCTGCCTATCATCAGGAATACGAACGTGGCCATAAGGAATGTAAACCCAGCTATGCTTGAGGCCGGCAGGGGCATGGGGATGACAGATCTGCAAATACTGTCAAAAGTCAGGGTACCGTTGGCTCTACCGGTAATCATGGCTGGCGTGCGAACCTCCGTAGTTTTGACGATTGGTATTGCTGCAATCGCGGCCTACATAGGAGCTGGTGGGTTGGGCACATACATATTTCGGGGAATTAGCCAGAGCTATGCCAATCCCATCATTGCCGGGGCACTAGTAGTGAGCTTGCTCGCTATTCTATCTGACCTTATCCTTGGGAGACTGGAGAACTGGCTGGTGCCAAAGGGACTGAAGGTCCGGGCGTAGAGAGCAGGGTCAATCACAGAGGAGGGGAAGCATACAGTGATCACCTTAGAAAACGTAACCAAGATTTACCACGGCGATGTTAAGGCGGTGAACAATATGAGCTTCACCATACCCGAAGGGGAGGTATGTATTTTAGTTGGCCCCTCCGGTTGCGGCAAAACTACTCTGCTAAAGATGATGAACAGGCTCATTCAACCCACCAGTGGCCGCATATTAGTTGCCGGTCGTGATACTAGCGGGGTAAACGCCGATGAACTGAGGCGTGATATTGGCTATGCGATTCAGGACATTGGTCTCTTTCCGCACCTTACAGTTGCGGCCAATATCGCTGTGGTTCCCAGCCTCAAGAAATACCCTAAGGGGAAAACACGCCAGCGTGTCGATGAGCTGCTTGAACTGGTGGGGTTAAACCCGGATGAATTCAGGCATAAGTACCCCAGGCAGTTGAGCGGAGGCCAGCAGCAGCGAGTCGGCGTGGCCCGGGCATTGGGGGCTGACCCGCCAATACTTCTAATGGATGAACCCTTTGGTGCTATAGACCCGATAACCCGGTCTCGGCTACAGGACGAATTTCTTAAGATCCAAGAGAAGTTGAAAAAGACCATTGTTTTTGTGACCCACGATATCGATGAAGGTTTGAAGATGGGGGACCGTATCGCTCTACTGAGGGAAGGGGAGTTGGTGCAATACGATACGCCTCAGGACTTACTTGCCCACCCCCGCAACGGCTTTGTGCGCGATTTCATCGGTGCCGATAGCTCCATCAAACGCTTGGCACTTATGAAGGTGGAAGAGGTAATGAATGCCAATGTGCTAACGGTCAAGCTGGAGCAGGCCGCCTCTGAGGCGAGAGATCTTATGGAGCAGAATGGCCTGGATAGTGTATTAGTCGTAGATGAAAAGTATGTTCCGAGAAACTGGATCGAGTTGAGTGACTTGAAGGCCGGAACGGGGCGAGTTAGCGAAATAATAAGCACGAAACCTATAGAAGAGATAGCGGTTGATGGCTCGATGAGAGTCAGGGATGCGTTGGCCAAGATGCTAACTACCGGCCTGAGTCGTCTTTCGGTTGTTGACGAACGGAAGAGCTTCAAGGGTGAAATCACGTTTTCTGCATTGCAGCAAGTAGTGGGCGACGACAAGCAGTTGAAGTAGGTAAAGAATGGAACTCTGGGTCGACCTTTGGAAATACGTAGTTGAGCGCTATCCTGAGTTGCTGGGAATGCTGTGGCGGCATATAGAAATGGTAGGGCTGGCGACGCTAGCGGCAACTTTCGTTGGTATTGGACTGGGCATTCTCATCACCAGACGAAGGCTCAGGTGGTTGGGGCCGCCGGTTATGGCGGTATGCAACATAGGACAGACGGTGCCAAGCTTGGCTGTGGTAGCCATCATGTTGCCGATTCTGGGCATCGGCTTACTACCAGGGTTCTTTGCCATATTCATATACATCTTGCTGCCGATAGCCAGAAATACTTACGTTGGAATTAGAGGTGTTGACCCGGCGCTAATGGAGGCTGCCCGAGGGATGGGGATGAGCGCCGGGCAGATTCTCGTTCGTCTTGAGGTTCCGCTGGCAACGTACGTTATATTAGCCGGGGTGCGGACTGCAATGGTTGTTGCCGTTGGGGTGGCTACGCTGGCAACTTTTATTGGCGCGGGAGGACTTGGTGACCTTATTGACAGGGGAATCTCGTTAGTGAATACTACGTACTTGCTGGCAGGGGCAATCCCGGCAGCCTTGCTGGCTATCGCTATTGAGCTTGGACTGGGAAGGCTGGAAAGGGTGATAACCCCCAAAGGGCTAAGAGTTTAGAAGGAGGTGCGATAGCAAACGAATCATGATGGAGACTATGATTGGACAAATCTAAGCAAGGAGGAGGCAGAAAGCGATGAGAAAGATTGGCCTGTTGATGCTGGCCTTTATGCTGGTTGCTATGTTTATGGTTTCCTGCGGAGGCGGCGCAGATGTTACGGTAGGCTCTAAGGAGTTCACCGAGCAGATTATTCTTGGCAAAATGATGAAGCTGGTACTGGAGGATAACGGGCTGACAGTGGATGACAAGACAGGCTTGGGGGGCACAATGATATGCCGCGAGGCTCTGCTGTCGGGCGACATCGACGTCTATATGGAATACACCGGTACGGGGCTACTAGTCCATCTGGGTCACGAGGATCCAATCACTGACTCTCAGCTATGTTACGAGACGGTACGAGATGAGGACCTCAGCGCGAATGGCATCGCGTGGCTCCAACCGTCGCTTTTTGACAACACCTACACGTTGATGATGCGTGAGGCTGACGCTGATAGCCTGGGGTTAGATAGCATATCCGATTTGGCGGACTACATTAATGCCAATCCGGGCGAACTGACTTTTGCCAGCGGTGCTGAATTCCAGGAAAGGCCGGATGGCTTGCCCGGAGTGGAAGCCATATACGGTTTTGAGTTTGGTGGTGCCAACGTTGTCCAGATGGACGTCGGCTTGACCTATAGTGCTCTATATGAGGGCGAGGTCGATGTAGCCATGGGGTTTGCCACCGACGGACGCATTGCAGGATTCGACCTGGTAAACCTTCAGGATGACATGCAGTTCTTCCCCGTTTACAATGTGGCTCCCACACTGCCGCAGTCATTCCTTGACGAGCACCCAGATGTAGAAGGCATTCTGGACGATATCGCACCGTTGCTGGACAGTGTGACCATGCAAGGCTTGAATTACGAGGTAGATATTGAACACCGGGATGCTGAGGATGTAGCCCGTGAATGGCTCGTAAGCGCTGGTCTTCTGTAGGAGTAGAAGATCCGAGGTTTGTTGCGAAAAACCGCAGTTTAAGCTCTGTACATAGC
>CAZZJX010000177.1:0-3747 GCA_964654845.1 uncultured Dehalococcoidales bacterium | reverse complement strand
TCGAACCGACACGGGAGTCGCCCCCCAACGGTTTTTGAGACCGTCGCGTCTACCTATTCCGCCACTCCGGCCTTTTTATCTACGTCACGCCTCTCAAAGAGTTGTTGGTTGCTTCGTGGTGCCGAGGGGCGGAGTCGAACCGCCGACACGCGGATTTTCGGTCCGCTGCTCTACCACCTGAGCTACCTCGGCCCAGGAGTATTTTATGTTCTCGCCTATTATGATGTCAACAATGAGGGAAAGGTAAGGCGAACTGTGGTATAATTTCAGTGTGCCTCTACCAAGCATCAACCGAATCGGTCAATTGCTTACCCATCGCTACCTCGCTCTTTTCGCAAGGCTTGCGCTGGGAGGGGTATTTATCTTTGCCGGAGTGGCCAAACTAGGACAGCTTCAGGGGTTCGTACAGATTGTCAACGAATATCAAGTATTGCCCTACTATTCTTTTGTTCAGATATATGGCTATGTCCTTCCTCCACTGGAAGTAGCTATCGGCGTTTTTCTGGTCTTAGGGTTACTATTAAGAATCAGCTCCTCGGTGAGCATCCTGGTGCTTATCAGCTTCGTTATCGCCAAGGGCATTGTCTTTGCCAGGGGGATGGAACTGCCCTGCGGTTGCTTCGGCGAGGTAGCAGTAATGCTGGGGTCGCAAACTCTAGTCCTCGACTTTTTCCTCCTCGCCCTGGCTTTCCAGATACTTTTTCACCGAGGCGAATTTTTCGCTCTGGGACCGTGGCTCAAGCGCCGCCGGGCGCTGCGGGCGCCTTCTCCTTAAGCCATTCCCTCGCCTCCTCAACCCGACCAAGTTCAACTAAAGCGATCCCTTTATTGAGGCGTGCCTTGTTATATTCCGGGTTCAACCTTATCGCCTTATCATAACCTTCGATGGCATCTGCCCACTCCCCAAGTTCAGCAGAACTATTTGCCACGCTATGGTAAATATCGGCGACAAGCTCCCTGTTTTCCCATTCCTCCCTTTGCGGAGTGCCCTTATGCTCATGGTAGTCAAAGCCGTTGGGGAGACTGTGCTCGATATCGATGGAGCGCGACCCCGCATGGAGTGCAGTGAACACATGAGGCCCAATACCAAAGGCATATTCCAGGTGAACCGCCTTTACCTCAAGTCCGAATCTCCGGGCGAGCACGTTAAAAAGGACGGTTAGGCCCAGGCAATTGCCTACTGTCTCTGTTTCACCAAGCTGGGCATCAATAACATCGTGTAACTTGAAGCTTCCGCGCTGTTGGTAGCGATGTGGTTTAGACCTCCATAGCCAGTGGAAGATTTCCTTTGCCCTTTCTACCTCGCTTCCTTTTAGGCTGTGAGCGATTTCCTGATATAGCTGGTCTATCTTAGCCATATAGCGATTGAATTCATGCACCTCTTTCACTCCTGAGGCGATCAAAGCTCCTTGAGCAAGGTCCATTTTTTCGCCCTCCAATAACATCATATACAATTCAACCGGTTCCATTGAATGG
This sequence comes from uncultured Dehalococcoidales bacterium, assembly GCA_964654845.1. Taxonomy (GTDB): domain Bacteria; phylum Chloroflexota; class Dehalococcoidia; order E44-bin15; family E44-bin15; genus DAOUVR01. Next base: position 2,271 of record CAZZJX010000177.1, on the reverse strand, counting down.
TCGCATGTATGTGTTGCTAAACTGCCTGATATTATATAAAATCTACAGCTAGACGTGGATAAGTGTTCTACTGAGGAGGTGGGCCGATTGGATGCTTTGGCAAAACATGTACTCTTAGAACTCAATGATTGCAGTAGGGAGCGTTTGAGCGATATAGATTTCCTGAGAGATGCTCTGCTCTCTGCCGCTCGGGAGGCAGGCGCTACTATAATAGGCGACTCCTTTCATATTTTCCCGCCTTATGGCGGCGTAAGCGGCGTGGTGATTATCCTTGAATCCCACCTCTCGGTTCATACCTGGCCGGAGCATGGCTACGCTGCGGTGGATATTTTCACCTGTGGCACCCGCGTTCGCCCGGAGATGGCAGTAGACCTCCTTATAAGAGAGCTTCAAGCTAAAGACTCCTCTATTGTAGAGCTAAAGAGGGGGATTTTGAACTCCCCGGTAAGCCATGAACGAAAGTAGCTGGTTTTACGACCATATCACCTCTGATATGGTTCAACTGCATAGCATCAAAGAGACGATCTATTCTGGGAAAACTCAGTTTCAATCTATTGAGATAATCGACACCGGTGCCTTTGGACGGTGTCTGGTCCTCGATGGCAAAATCCAGTCGAGCGAGAAGGACGAGTTTATCTACCATGAAACCCTGGTTCACCCCGCGATGATTACCCACCACTACCCCGAAAGCGTATTCATCGCCGGGGGTGGTGAGGGGGCGACCGCCAGGGAGGTGCTGAGGCACCCCTCGGTGAAAAGGGTGGTCATGGTTGACATCGACAAAGAGGTAATCGATATCTGCCGCCGTTTCCTACCGTCCTTCCACAAGGGCTCATTTGACGATAGCCGCTTGGAGCTGCACATCGCCGATGTCAAAGGGTATCTTGATAAGTGCCAGGAGAAGTTCGATGTGATTATTCTCGATCTGCCTGAGCCCATTGAGGAAGGACCAGCAAGTATGCTGCACACCAGGGAGTTCTATCAACTTGTTGCCGATAAGCTAGGCCCGGAGGGTATCATTTCACTCCAGGCGGGCTCCGGCTCCTGGGGGAATCATGAGTGTTTCACTGCAATTACCAATACTCTGAAATCGGTTTTCACCCTTGTCTACCCGTACGCTACTCATGTCCCAAGCTATGCCAGCGTGTGGGGCTTTGCTGTCGCTTCACAGAAGCTACATCTTCTTCCCCTGGCAGGGATAGACAGCAAGATCTCCTCAAGAATAAAAGAGGGGCTGAGGTTCTACGATGGGCTCACCCACCGGGGCCTTTTCACTCTCCCCAAGACCTTGAGGGAAGCTATAGACGAAGAAGAGAGAATAATAACTGAGCAAGAACCTCTCTTTATCTATCAGCCCTGAATGTGGACATCCCCGGCTTCGATGAATAGTTAAAGCGTTTCCAGATTGCAAAAGTGACGGGCGATGTCCAACCGCGCAACGTGTGACCCTCCCAACCACTGCTGCATCATCTTGTTGTCTCGCCAGTGCTTTTCCACATCGGCCTCTCTGGTATAACCATAGGAGCCCATCATCTCCATCGCCCTATTGGCCACCATGACACTTATATCGGCGGCATAGGTCTTGGCAATTCTTGATTTTGCCAGCATCTCCGCTGACCATCGCGGCCCGTATGTTTCGGGCCGATCCCACATGTAGGAGACACTCAGTGAATAGGTCCTGGCGGTCTCGATCCCGGTGACCATATCCGCCAGGTGGCAGGCAATTACACTGTGCTCCTTGATCGGCTTACCACCGGCCACCCTTTGTGTGGCGTAGTCGGTGACTATTTCAAAGATGTTCTGGGCCGTTCCCACCGACATCGAAGCGCTGGCAATGGAACCGAGAACCAGGTTCTGGTGAAGAAGTTTAGCATCATCTCCTGGCCCGGCCGCTCGATACCTTTTAGGCACCCTGACGTTATCGTAGAAGACGGAACAGTTCCTGTCTGCCTGCATTCCTGCCTTATTCTCGAATCTACCGAAGGAGACACCATCGATGGGATAGGGAACGTAGATGAGGGCGATCCCATCCTCCCCCAGGTTGGGATCGGTGGTGCATACGGTGAGATAAAGGTGAGATACGCCGCTATTGGTGGGCCACTGCTTGGCCCCGTTTATCACCCACTCCTCGCCATCAAGCCGGGCGGTGGTATGGATTTTGCGACCCTCCATCCGGGGATTCTCGATGTCGCACCCACCTTCAGGTTCCGTCATGGCGAAACAGCCAAATGCAACTTCGTCCTCGGGGAAAACGCCAGCCAGTTCCTCTAT
>CAZZJX010000176.1:0-3752 GCA_964654845.1 uncultured Dehalococcoidales bacterium | reverse complement strand
ACCTCGAATGTGATAGCCTGAAGTTCCAGCATTTCGATAACCAAAATAGCCCGCTTATGCAGGCGAAATTCACAAGCCAACCCTTAAGATAATAGAGGTTAACCTAGGTGACAATATGTTGATAAGCTACCATAATGCGGAGGCGAGATCATTATCCTACTGTGGTGTCTCTTGGACAAACGCTGCTCTCGGAGGGAGACTCCACAGCGCTTGCTGAGCTTCCCGGTGAGGTGCTGACCCGGGCGGCGCGCGAGATAATCACAATTCTTGCGAGCCCTCAGAAGTATCGAAGTTTCACTGAGTATAATATAATGGTGGGGAGAAAGTATTTTGGCTTTGATGTGCTGCGGGCGCACTTGCAAGACGTGCTGCACTGGGTCAGTTGCCTTCACTCCTAGGGTCTGGCTGGGGAGGTCGCTGGGGTGTTACTTGAGAAGACTAAAAATACCTGTTTGTGCTCCGATTGTCCAGATCGGCCTGTGGCGGCACTGCTTTCGACCCGATCCCAACGAACTCTAGCTTTGACGCTATTGTATACGCAATGGCAAATTTGCTAATGTTTGCACGGTTCATTGGCATTGCCAGGTACCGCAAAGCCAGGGCAGGAAGAAGCGTTTGAAGAGATGAATGAAGATATCTTGGAAGCTGAGCAAGCCTACGCGCAATCGCTGAGCGAGCTTCTGGAGAGGGCAGCGGCGCTCCAGGAAGTTGACGTAGTGGTTGGCATCCCTTTCCAACATGAAGCCGATACAATCGGGCACGTATGCCAGACCGTTGCAAAGGGACTTTCACAGCACTTTCCTGACGAGAAATGCGCTATTGTGTGTGCCGGTGCCATCGAAGGACAGGATGCATTGGAAGTCATTAAGGGATTACGCCTGGAGCGGCCCATTAAGGTGCTAGCTTTCCTGATGAAGGACGAACGCATGAGCGGGAAGGTTTGGACTCTCAGGGCAATAATGGAGATAGCGGACAGACTGAACGCCGACCTGGCCATGTTTGAAGCTGACCTCAAGAGCAGGAAAGTGAAAGCTGAAACCCAAGGTTTGGCTCCCGAATGGGTTTATCGTGTCCTCTCGCCCGTAAGGAAGGAAGGCGTGGACCTGGTTATCCCCAGGTTCAGCCGTCACTACCTCGATGCGCCGGCTGCCGCACTCTTGGTTCGTCCTCTCCTCGCTTCCGTCTTTAATGTCGAAGTAGGTGGCCTTCCCGGAGCAATGTTCGGGATATCCAGCAAGCTCCTCAGAACGTGTTTATCTGACTCGAATACCTGGGCTGACCAAATTGTCGAGCATGGCGTGGACACTTGGCTAATCACTGCCGCTGTCGTGAATCAAGCCAAGATATGCGAAACGAGTCTGGTCGTGAAGATCCGCGCCGCCTGCCCCGATGAGGAAACGGTGTGGAGGCAGCAGACCGAGGCAGTCTTTGACCGGATAGCTGCAAACAAAGACTGGTGGCAACAAGAAGGAGGCATAATCAGTCGCCTGGCCATCTGTGGGGAGAAAAAGAAGCACCGTGCAGAAGAGGTGACCGTAGACGCTAGCGGGCTTATAGAGCGTTACAGACAAGGTTTCAACGAGTTTGAGGGTTTGTACAAAGGAATCCTGTCCAGAGGGGCGTCAACAGAGCTACGCAGGCTAGCAGGGTTTGATCCACGCTCTTTCAGGTTCCCTTCGGGCCTCTGGACCGAGATCGTTCATGATTTCCTTATCACCTACTGTCTGGAGCAGGAATTTGCCAAGCACAACATCATAAATGCTTTCGTCCCGATTTGTTATGCGAGGCAGGCCGGGTTTGCTCAGGAGCTGGGCGTATTCAAGGAAAGGTTGGGGGCGGCTTTTCCCCATCAGGTAGAGCCCCTCATGGCTCTTGTGGCTGAGTGGATGATTGAGCAGCAAACGGAGGAATTCATTGAACACAGGACGGACTTCCTGGCGAGATGGGGAGAAAAAGAAAGAGAGTTAATGCCGCTGCTACCGAGAGTGACATATCGTGAGTTCATACCCGGGTTTCCCATAATAGCGCCCAGGGAGCTCATCTCGCCAAGCGACGAGATGGTGAGCACCGATGGCATCTACAGGGCTATTCTGCAAAGGTACCGCCAGGAATTCGATAGATTTGTTACTGACGGGCTCAAGGTCCCCCAGGAGGCGAGTCCACGTGAGATCGCCGAAAGCATGGAGAAGTTGATGCTCGAGGCGGAGAAAGACGTGGGCGAACTCCTTTTGTCCGGGGTTCTTTCAACTACGGACGGCACCTGGAGCGTAGCCGAGGCTATATTCCAAAACCTACCACACTCGGAAGTCTTCGTTCTTAAACCGGAGGTTACTGCGTGGATTCTGCAGCGGAACCCTCCCAACAACTTACTTATCAGATTCGGTGCTGCCAATCTAGCTGAACTGGGAGAGAAATATGGGCCCAATGATATCCTGGCTCTGTCAAGCCTCTCGGAGGAAACGGAACATACGGTGGGCGTGTGGGAATGGATAGAGTCAAATGCACGGCCGGAGCACTTCGGGAAATTGGCTCTTCAGCCGTTGGTGGTCAACGGTGAGGACTTCCCGATGCTTTCGCAACTCAGGGAGCCTTCGGTCTTGAGCAAGCTCGCAGGAAGGATTGTTGTTAGCAGTCTGCGCAGGGGAGCCGGTGGGGCATTCCCCAAGATGCGTTATGCCCTGACAATATCCAAGAATATCGTCGAGGCCGAGAGTTTCGGCGAAATCTGGGAGCAGTATGCGCGCGAAAGAAAAGAATTTGGGACCAAGGTAATAAACTCGCTGAGGGGCCACTGGGGAAGGGATCTTTTGTCGGCGCACAACATGTTTGAAAACAAGGTGCAGAGGAAATTGATCGAGCACATCAGGCAAATGATAGGCGACTTGGAGAGAGGGGCTGACTCCTCATTGCTACATCTGACTACAAGACTACGCTACCTTGCCGATTGCTATCATCTTGCTTCCTCTTTTCCCGACGGCACGTTCATCCCGTGTTCTGCTTGGACCTGGGCCAGCTATAGCTTTAAAGGCGGCAAAGGCCTGCCCACGCCTCTGTCGCTGCATGTAGAGAGAGACTGGGCGTCAAGAGAGTTTCTGGTGGAGTTGCTTAAGGCCATGGGCGGCAGCGAGGAAAGCATGGACAGGAAAATCGCAGAGCTAATGGGGCAAGGGAGGGAATGGGAGAACCTGACCCGGCTGATGCTTCCTGGATGGGAAATGGTGGAAGAGGTGATGCCGGAGCAATTGCCACAACCGGCGGAGCCTGAAGCAGGCAGGCTGAGCAGATTCGCCGAAAACCCCATACTCAGAGCTGTAGCGCAACACCCCTGGGAATCTGAGTACGTGTTCAACCCGGGTGCGATAAGATTGGATGGCAAGATCTATATCCTGTATCGGGCATGCGGAGAGGACGGGGTTTCCCGAATAGGGCTGGCTGTAACCTCGGACGGCTTGCATATCGAGGAGAGGTTGGACAGCCCAGTATTTGAGCCGCAGGAGGAATGGGAAAGAAAGGGCTGTGAGGATCCCAGACTTGTCCTCATAGGGGAACGCATTTACATGCTGTATACTGCCTATAGCAGTATCGCTGCCCAGATCGCACTCGCTTCAATCGGCTTGGACGACTTCCTGAACCGCCGCTGGAGCAGTTGGAGAAGACACGGCCTTATGTTCCCGGGCTTTGAGAACAAGGATGCGACCCTGTTTCCGCAGGTATTCAATGGGCGGTACGTTATGTATCATAGGACTGAGCCG
>CAZZJX010000175.1:0-3768 GCA_964654845.1 uncultured Dehalococcoidales bacterium | reverse complement strand
GACGACTCCCACCTCGTTATCGCTGGCCGCCTCCAGGAACTCCATGAAAGTGGATTCCCCCGGGTCGGAGGGGAGGTTTACGACCACGACATAGTAGGGCGCAATGTCACCGATGATATCCCAGTCCCTTTCCTCTGCCCAAATGTCATTAGCGATGAGAAGGTCGGTCAACTGGGAATTGTAGTCACCTAATACTGCCGCCACCGGGCCGGGCTCAAGGGCAAAATCAAGGGTGACGGTTTCATCTTGGGCAACAGTAACATTGAGAGCTATAGATTCTCTATAACCCCGGGCCAGGGCTCTGACATTGTAGGTTCCCACCGGCACCTCTATGGAATACTCGCCAGCCTCGTTTGTGGTTGTGCTGAGCGGGGTATCCAGTAAAGCAACGATCGCCCCTTCAATCGGGTCGTTGGTTTCCAGGTCAGTGGTGTTGCCTGTGATGAACCCTGTGGGCATTGGCGCCAGAGCAAAGTCCTGTGAAGTGAAGGCATCTTCCACAACCTCAACCATGGCACTTTCCTCGTAGTAGCCAAACATGCTGGCAGTCAAGTTGTAGCTGCCTGGCGGGACGAATAAGTGATAGTAACCCGAATCATCTGAGTAGCTCGCCTGCCCGGTCTCGGAAACCGATATCTCAGCCCCCTCCAGTGACCCTTCGGTCACAGCATCGGACACAAATCCCTCAATGCCGGAGCCAGCCGCAAAAGATACGGCATTTATGAAGATTGTTCTGGCGTCTTCCGTCCAGTCAGGGATATTGGTCCAAGACTGGGGCGCTAGGCCGGCCAGCAGCACGTGTAAGCTTCCACCATATTCACCCACCGCTACAGCATCACCCCGTATCCCATAATACTCAGAGCCGATACTGGCTATGGTATTTCCGGAGTAGCCCGAGAACCAGGCATGGTCGCGGTCACCACCGGTGATGATGGTTATGCTTTCCCCCACCTCCCAGCCCTCAAAAATAGGGTGCTCCTCCGTCACCTGGTAATACACATCGCCATCCCAGAAGGAGGTTGATTGTCCGGCGGGGTCCCCGAGGTACCATTGCAGCAGGGATATCCCGTATGAACCCCCTCCCCACGAGCTGGTGAATACGACCGTCGTTTGGGTACCGCTTGCTGCTTCCAGGAATTCCAGGAAGGTGGTTTCTCCCGGATCGGAGGGGCGGTTGACGACCACGGCATCGTAGGCGCCCATATCATCGATGATATCCCAACCCCGTTCCTCTGCCCAAATATTATTGGCAAAGAGAAGGTCGGTCAACTGGGACTCGTAATCACCTAATACTGCTGCCACCGGCGCGGATTCAAGGGTAAAATCAACGGTGACGGTTTCATCTTCGGCAACAGTAACATTACTAGCTATGGATTCCAAATAACCCAAGGCCCAAGCTGCGACATTGTAGGTCCCTACGGGTATCTCTATGGAATACTCACCGGTCCCGCTTGTATTAGTGCTAAGTGGTGTATCCAGCACAGTGACCACTGCATTTTCAATCGGGTAGCTCGTTTCCAAGTCGGTGACGTTACCCGCGATAAGCCCCGTGGGCATTGGCTCCAGAGCAAAGTCCTGTGAAGTAAAGGCATCTTCCACAACCTCAACTGTGGCGTTGTTGCCCTGGTAATAGCCAAAAGTGCTGGCAGTCACATTATAGGTGCCCGGTGGCAGGAAAGCCCGATAGTAGCCTGAGTCATCTGAGTATCTGATTTGTCCGGTTTCAGAGACGAATATCCTGGCACTCTCCAGTGGCTGCTCGGTTTCCACATTGGTTACCGTGCCTTCAATGCCAGAGTTGGAAGCCGCGAAAAATACTGCTTCAAAAGCATCGATTCTGCCCCATCCGTATCTGGTATCCTGCCCTTCATCGCCAAGGTCAACAGCGGTGTCACGAAGCAGAGTGTAAACATCATCCACGGTCAGTGCCGGGTTACCGTCGAGCATGAGCGCTACTGTCCCGGCAACGTGGGGTGACGCCATAGATGTTCCTTCATGGTATTCATACCCGCCGGGAACCGATGAATAAACACCAACTCCCGGGGCGCTGAAATCGGGCTTGATGTAGGGCTCCGGATAAGATGCGGGCCAATCTACTACCTCCCCACCACTGAAGTCGGCAGCCAGGTCTTCGTAGTGCGTAGCACCAACTGCGAAAGTCTCGTAGACATTGCCCGGGCTTCCTGAATATCCTTCTCCGCCATTGCCTATGGATGCGGTGAGCACTATACCGGCAGCCTTCATGTTCTGGACAGGCTCTATAAATGGATCATTATAGCCATAGTAACCCAGCGACATGCTAACAACGTCGGCTGGCTCTCCTGCCGGGGCGCCATACTGGTCAAAGGGATCTATGCACCACTCCATACCAGCGATGATTTGCGCCACTGTCCCGTAGCCCCCAGGAACTACGAGCCCGTGCATCAGGAAAGCATCGGGGGCGACGCCGATAGCAATGCCGCTGGCATCACCACCCAAAACTGTACCTGAACAGTGGGTGCCGTGTCCGTACGTATCATGAGGAGTTGACCCCACTATGATACTGCCATACTCGTCGAACTCAATCCACCCACCTGGATAGGTCGGATCCTCCCAATCATCGGTCCACATCTTACCTGCCAGGTCCGCGTGGGTTATATCGACCCCTGTGTCCAGGACCGCCACCCGCACCCCAGAACCATCGATACCCATATCCCACACGTCAGGAACGCGCAGCTTCTCTAACCCCCAGGTATAGTCTATCGAGAGAACTTGTGGCAGATCCTCTTCCTCCTGCGGCTCAGGAATTGCTATCGTGAAGTTTTCAAAGAGCCTCTCAATATCCGCTAAGGAACTGAGTTCATCCAGGAGACCTACCGGGACCTCGGCCAATATGGCATTGGTTAGCCAGAAAGCATTCAGAACAGTTGCCCCTTTCGTGTACAGAAGCTCCAGCACCTTCTTCTGGCTTTGAGCTGCGTGCCTGCTCAGTTCCTCGACTACATCATCCTCCTCAAAGCCACCAATCGATGTGCCCTGTAGTTTTATAAGCACTGTGACTGTTCCATCTTCACCTGCATTTTGCTTCAGCATCTGTATGTCATTGGCCAGCGCCTGAGCTCTGTCTGCCGAATCTTGAGGGAATATGGGAAATATAGAGAATGTTGCACACCCTGGCAGCGACAGACCCAGCACAAGTAATACTGTAAGTAATCCCTTTACCAGCTTAGATCTCATTTTGCACCTCCTCATGCTAAATCCATTCATTCGATTATCTTATACGTCTGTGCTCTGTAATTTTTAATGTATTTGTCCTCCTTCCGAGGAGAAATTCGGTGGATATGGCTACACGGACTGCATGCTGTCTCTCGCACGTTTCTATGCATCTCATTTGGCCCTTGTTTGGTGCCTCATCCTTACCGCCAGCTCTCTTCCCAACGAGTCCATTACTGCCGCTCTTTGCCCCTGATCCGATGGATATGATTAGTAGTAGTTTAGATTTATCAAGATCCTATCCTATACTAGTGTATCACATTTTGAAGATAGTCAAGCACTTTTTGGGATGGGTAAAAACTCAATAAACTGAGTGATATGGGCTGATTGTTATCTCGCATACCAACCCATAATAGCGGGTCGAGGCGTTGTAAAACCCGTCAGGTCTTCGGGAAAGGCTTGACTGTTACAGAATTGCAGTTTTGTCTTCGGGGTACGATCATGTACACCTTGTTAGAATTCCCGCCTGTTTTCCAGCGCTTGCCCCAGGGTCAGGTCATCAGCGTATTCCAGTTC
>CAZZJX010000174.1:0-3772 GCA_964654845.1 uncultured Dehalococcoidales bacterium | reverse complement strand
GCTTCAGCCAGACTTAGCTCCTGGAGTTCATTGACTAGTCGCGAAAGCAGAGCTGCCTCTTCATTGAGAGAGTGAATAGTGGCAGCATCTGGCTTCATCACCTGATCGCGAATTGCCTCCAGATAACCCCGAATATTAGAGAGAGGAGTCCTTAACTCGTGAGCAACATCAGCAATTAGATTCCGGCGTAATTGCTCGTTGTTCTCTAGGTCAGCGGCCATAGTATTAAAGGCTTGAGCCAGTGCTGCAACTTCACCTTCACCCCGTACTTGAACCCTCTGGGACAAATCTCCCCGGCCGAATTGTCTGGCAGCTCTGGAAAGTATGTCGATGGGTGATGTTACTCTTCGCGACAGGAATAAAATCAATATCAAAGAGATGATGATTGCCAACGATCCCCCCACCAGAAGGAAGTAGCTTGTTGATGCTGAGAGTTTTCGAAACGTGTCATAGGGTTCTGCCGTTAGGTCAGGGATGATATAAACTTCTCCCAACAACTCTTGTGCCTCAGTTAGTTGGAGAGGAGTAACCGACGAATTAGTGTAATTCACCATTCCCAAGAGTTCTTCTTTTGAATCACCTATAACTGTTCCGTTGTTGGCTACTAATATGATATGTGTCGCGGACAAACGTGCTGTCTGAGTAACTACAGGCTGGACATTCTCCCAGCTACGGTTCTGGCTCCAATAATGTAGGTATAAACTAGATCGTACTTGGTTGGATCGGTATTGCGCAGTTTGTTGCTGGTAACGTTCAATTTCAGCATCAGTGCTCTGACTGACAAAGACATATATAGTACCGACAGTCACTAGTATAATCACTGCGAAAGTCAATGAGAGACGAAACCACAAACGATGTATCACTATGCCCCTCCGATAAACTTGTAACCAACCCCATATACCGTTTTTATATACCTCGGGTGGCTGGGATCCCGCTCCACCTTTCGGCGTAAGTTAAGTATGTGAACATCAATGGTGCGGTCGAAACCTTCAAAATCATAGCCCAAGCCTTCTTCAATAAGATCCGTCCGACTGAAGACTCTGCCTGGCTCTTTGGCTAGAACTCCCAGCAATTTGAATTCAACACTGGTTAAATCCAGCAACTCGTCGGCGAGCCAAGCCTCGTGTTTTGCGAAATTCATACTAAGTTCACCACTCTTAAGCTCCTCCGGGCCACGCTCTCTAGGAAGACGCCTCAGCACTGCCTGCACTCGAGCTGCTAATTCCTTAGGACTAAAAGGCTTCGTCACATAGTCATCAGCCCCTAAACCCAGACCTGTTAGTTTATCTTGGTCAGTAGACCTAGCTGTAAGCATGATTATCGGTACATCAGACTCTTGTCTGAGAACACGACAGACTTCGAATCCATCCATATCCGGCAGCATGAGGTCAAGAACAATAAGGTCGGGCTGACTTTCTCTAGCCAAGCGTAGCGCTTCAATACCATCATAAGCTGCTAAAACCCCGTAGCCATCCCTCGTTAAGTAGAGCTTGACTAAATCTACAGTCTTTATATCATCATCAACTATTAAAACATTCTTGTCTGCCATCCTCATTCTCCTAGCGATTCTTATTACTTTTCACAATTGTACAACATAAATGTTAAGAAATTAATATGGATGACCTTGTTCACGCAAATTCTTCCCAATAAATTCTCGAACTACACCTTGATTACGTCTATGAAATCTTTGCTCATTAATAAGTCATATTTTTGTCCTATCGTAACTTTTTCAGATTGACATGATTGTATGGGCGGACTATAATCACCTCTGGAACGAGATATAAAACATGGAAATAAGATCACCTACGGATCCTGACCATAAACGGCTACAAACTGCAGTTTTCGTTCGATGGTGGTGGGGCTTGCTTTAGTTTAGGTCTTAATTGAGATAAGATGCCCCACGTCCCACCGGAGGTGGGGCTTTTGTTATCGTTACATGACCCGATATTTCTCGGGAGGTTGCATTGGAAGTTCTGAATGAAGATACATTCAAGGAGTTGCTGGAAAACAAGCAATATAGGGCCTTGCGACAGAGGCTATTGGATTTGGAGCCCACATATATTGCCGACCTTCTCTACAGCATACCGGTAAACGAAGCAGTGGTAGCCTTTCGCCTCCTCTCAAAGGGCCTCGCAATTTCTGTTTTCGATGATATGGACGGAGCATCTCAGAACCAGCTACTTGAAGCGTTCAGTGATCAGACAGCGAGGAATTTCCTCGAATCAATGCCACCCGACGATCGGACAGAATTACTGGACGAGGTACCAGCCAAGGTAGCCCGCAGACTGTTACAGATACTGTCACCTGATCAGCGCCGTGTCACCCTTCAGTTGCTAGGCTATGAAGAAGAAACGGCCGGACGTGAGATGACTCCATTATTTGTAGACCTGCACAGCGATATGACTGTAGCACAGGCTCTGGAAAGAGTCCGGCGGCTGGCCATTACACGAGAAACTGTTTACCAGTGCTACGCTATGGATCGCCGCCGCTATCTTATAGGGACTGTTTCGTTGAAAGATCTGGTCATCGCTGATCCGGATGCCAGGGTAAGTGATATCATGAAACCAGACCCGTACTTTGTCTCTACCTATACTGACAGAGAGGAAGTGGCCAAGGAACTTCGAGAGCATGACCTGCTGGCAATTCCCGTGGTGGATGCGGAACAACGTCTCGTCGGTACCATTACCTATGATGATGTGGTAGACATCATGGAACGAGAGGCCACTGAAGATATCTATCGCTTTGGTGCTGTCCCGGGTACTGAACGAGGTTACTTCGCCAGCCGTATTTTCAGTGTCGTCCGGCGTCGGACGCCATGGCTATTCTTGCTTATCGCGGTCAGCATGGTTATTGCCCCCATTATCTTCAGACAAGAAGAATTGCTCGCCGGGGCTTGGATACTGACCGCCTTCATCCCCCTGGTAATTGCTACCGGCGGAAATGTGGGAGCGCAGTCAGCCACTGTCGTAATTCGTGGGTTGGCCACTGGCGAGGTAAACCCGAAACGGGCGACGGCCGTTGTCTCTCGAGAGGTAGGGATAGGAGGTATCATGGGCATAGCCCTCGGTATCGTTGCCCTTGGCTTAGTTTATGCATACGGTAAGAACCTGGGGGCAGCTGCTGTAGTGGGTGTAACGCTGGTGGGTATCTCGGTAATGGCGACTCTGGTAGGCGGAGCCTTACCATTTATCTTTCGTCTGCTCAAGATTGACCCGGCTCTGGTATCTGCCCCCTTTTTAACTACGGTTCTCGATATATTTGGCGTGGCGCTTTACTTTGGTATTGCACGGCTGATATTCGGAGTGTAATCAGCCTACCGGGATAACAAAGAGAAGTTCAGGATAGTAAAGGAAAACTCAAAATGCAGAATAAACATGACGAAAGCCCTAGGAGAATGTCAATAATAAAGCGTTTGCAGAGGTTGCGAGTATCGGTTGACGAAAAAGAATTAGATGCTCTCCTTATTTCTCAGCCTGACAACGTCCGCTACCTCTCAGGATTCACTGGCTCCTCTGGATGGCTGCTTATTTCAGAACAGAATGCTGTTATAGCTACTGACTTCCGTTACGTAGAACAAGCTAAGAGAGAGTCACCGGATTTTGAAATTATCCAGACTAAGCAACAGTTGCGTGACTGGCTTCCTGGTATAGTATCTGATTTCGGATGGCACAAATTAGGCTTCGAGGCGAATTTTATTTCCTACGATAGCTATTTTAAGGTTAGTGAGGCAATAAAGACCAGGCAAGTTAATCTTCGACTTATTCCCACCGAT